>SZPB01000404.1 GCA_030263535.1 Cytophagia bacterium CHB2 | reverse complement strand
CGTCCGCGTCCTCATCGATCATCGCGAGCATAAACTGCCCGTCGCCGGGAACGCGCAACACATATTTGCCGGCGCGCGGGTTATAGGTGCTGGAGAGCTGCGCAAAAATGCGATTGCGGATGAGGAACTTTTCGTGCTCGGACTCTTGTTCGAGTGTCACCGCCAGACCCAGCGCCGCTACGACTTGTTCGGCGAAGGTCCGGCTATTCAATTCTTCGACGATTCGCTGCATCATCGTCTCGGGGTTCTTGATCGCGCTGATATTGCGGAAACTGATGGTCGCGGTCGCTTCATAAACCGGCTTTTCCTGTTTGACATAAATCGTCCAGGGAATCGCAACCGCAGCCGCGATGATCAACGCCAGCCACCAGCGCCGTTTCAGGGCTTGCACATAACGCCCGAGATCGAGCTTTTGGCCCTCCATTGTCCCGTCATCTTCAAACGCAAATGTGTCGAGTCCCATGTTCTCCAAACTCCTTGTAAACAAATCTGTAAAAGCATGACTCTAAAAACGCGATCGCATTCAACGGTTGTTACGATCGGAAATTTGCAAATAGAGTACGGCTGCCGACAGGGCAAACGAGGTATAGCGCAAGAAATCGTCGGCGGTGAAACGCGAATACGTCGGCATGATCACTTGATCGCCCGAGCGTACGCCAAGCTGTTCGAGCGAATGCGCATTTTCAAAGCCTTCCAGCAGGTTTTTGCTAACCGTGCGGCCGCCGCGCATGACTTTGATTTTGCGCACATCGGCATTGTTGGCCGGGCCGCCGGCGATATTCACCAACTCCCACAACGAGTCTTTGGCGCGAATCAGATAAGAGCCGGGGCGTTGCACCGCGCCCATCACAGCCACGCGGATGAGCGGCATGCAGAAGATCTGCTCGATCGGCGGTTTGATGGTGAGATCATTGAACAAATCATCGCGAATGCGGCGCGCCAGGCTATCCGGCAGCAACCCGGCTGCTTTGATCGGCGCGCGCAGGTACGGGATATAAATATAGCCGCCTTGATCGATCAAATAGTCGCCCGCGATATTCAAATCTTGCCGGCGACCGGCGGCATCTTTGCCCTCGCTTTTTTCCAAAACGATGACGCGCACGCCTTCCCCGGCGCGGAAACGAACACCGGTGCCCTCGCGGGAATAGTAATTTTGGGCAAAGCTCGGGGAGATGCTCAAGAAGGACAACAACACCGCGATGAAGGTTACTGCTCGGAGGAGGTGAAACTGACGCTGGTTCATTTGTTTGGCTCCCTAACGTATCAGAATTCAATCCGTTGAACTGGCATGGCCGTTTCGATGTCAACGCCAGACGAAGAGCGTCTTATAAAACGTACCTATTGTCAATTTACGAATTTTTGCAGGTTAAGAATTGTTGCCGTTTCGTGCAAGCTAGCAATACGACAAACCTGAATTATATGTGCCGCCGTCTTCTGGGGCAGGCTCGCGACTGAGAAGATAAATAGATTTTACCGCCAAATGAGCTATTTGAGCAATTGGCGGTAGATAAAAAATGAATGCTTGCCTCAAAACCGCGATATTTGCAGGCAATTGTTATACCAACAGTTTGAACGCAATTCCAGAGGTGAGGAGGTCGCAAGGTGTCGGGCAGAGGAAGAGAAGGGAGGCAGCTCTCTTTGAAATTTTACGACTCAGCGTCAGAATCTCAGCGTAGCGACCGAACTCATTGATTTTTTTATTGCATACCTCACTGTGGCGGCGCTGGCTAGATTTCATATCAAGCGGATCTTCCTCGATTTTTTTATCCGCTTGTCAAAAATAATGCTTGAACTCGGCAGAAGTCTCGAAAAAGTCGTGCACGTCGCAGTATGCCATACGAAATGTTATTGTAAGCAGTCACTTAAAGCAAACTCATAAAGGTGTTCTTTTCGAGTCACATGCGCGGAAGCGGGCACTTTTTCATCCCCGCCGCAAAGGCCGGATTAGCGGGAACGATAAAAACGATAGCGCTTTTCCTGTGTATCCAGATTCAGTTTTCTCAAAAGTTGATAGAGTTTCCACCAACTCATTTTCACAAAACCGAAGCGCTCGGTGTTCAACGCTTGCACAATCTTCCGGATGCCCAACGAAGGATTTTCGATGATGATGGCTTTAACCTTTTCACTCAACGGCAACACGCGCTCTTCAACTTTGGGTTTCGTAAATCCTGAGCGCGCTTTCGTGCGCGGGCCTTCGGCTTCTCGCATGCGCGAAGCGGATTTGGGCGGATCCAAAACCGCGACTTCTCCCGTGGTTAAGTCTGCAGGACTGTAAGACTGCGCCACACTGCGCGTCAAATCCAGGCCAATGGAAAGATCGAAATCGTCAATCGCTTCTTCGAGCGAGTCATAGGCGTCTAAAATGCGGTTAAATTCGAGCATTTCAAAGACATCATGTACTTCCGGCGTCATTTCAACGATTTTTAAATCCCCGCCATTTTCACGAATGCCCTTGATCTCGCCGACAAAAACGCCCCACCCGGCAGAACTGATGTAATTCACCTGGCCCATGTCTACGATCAAATGATAATTCCCCTGCCGCAACACGGAGGTGATTTGCGTCAACATGTCGGCGCACGTTTGTGTGTCGATGTATCCTTTAACCCGAAACAAGGCGATGTCGCGTCGTGTGCCCACCTTGGTGACAGAAATTTCAATACCTTCCATGTGACAAACCTTTGTATTCGCTTACTTTTTGGGCAAATTCAACTATCATTCCGCCGCCGGTTGGCGCAGGAAAAACCGATTTTGGGGTTCGCGAACTTCTTCTCAAGTGCAATGACGCTGCGTCCTGACTGCACTTGTCACAAAATTTGTTCAGTCTTGAAACAGGGGGCGTATCATTTTAAAACGCCGCACCGCCTCAGGGTTGGACTGGCGATCGAGAATTGGCTACTATTTCTTGCCGCGCGCCATCAACTGCGCATAGAGCTTGGTATAGGTCTCTGCCACTGCTTCCCAAGAACGATTCGCCGTCATCGCGTTTTTGGCCATCTTGGCCCAGCGTTTTTTATCATGGAACAGGCTGACGGCGTTTTTAAAGGTTTTGATGACATCTTTCGCTTCGCAGCCGGGAAGCACGAACCCGTTGGCGCCGGCAGGTTTGCGATAGTCTTGCACAGCCTCCGTGTAGCCGTTGTTCGCCGCGATCACGGGCAAGGCCCCGTATTGCATGGCCGACAACACGTGTGATACCGGCAGGCTGGGGCAGGCTGCCGAAAACGTGACATCTGCGGCAGCGCATGCGCGGTGCAAAAACGCCTCGTCATAGCCAAACTGGCCGGCGAAACGCCCGGCATATTTCTTTTTGTATTTCGCCAGGGCTTTCTCGCTCTTCGCGCCGGTTTCGCCGAGGAAAACGACTTGTACATTCATTGCCAGCGCTTCGGCGACAATTGTTTCGAGCTTGTCGCTCAACTCTGCCGCCGGCGGTTCGAAGAGCACGAGCAACGGCACGCCCTCTTCAAATTTGCAGGCCACCGATTCCAAAAACTCTTTCTTGCAGCGCAGCTTGCCGCTCAAATCATTGGGCGCAAAATGGTGCGGCACATGCCCGCTGGCCGCCGGGTTCCACACCGCCGTGTCAACCGCGTGCGACACGCCGGTGAAAAGCCTGCGTTTCTTTTGCAAAATGTCGGCAAGCCCGCGGGCCAGGTTGGGATGCTGTTGAATTTGCTTGGCATGGGCTTCGCCCACCGTGCTGATCAAATCCGCGCTTAATAAGCCGGCTTTGAGAAAGTTGAATTTGCCGTCGAGCGCAATCTGGCTTTCCGGATAATGCGTCGTCTCGGCAAGATCGAGCGCCTTCAAAATCGCAGCAGGGAAAATGCCCTGTTCGGCAAAGTTGTGAACCGTCACCACCACTTTGGTGTTTTTGAAAAAGGGGTCATCTTTGTGGGTGGTTTTCAACAAGACGGGAATCAGCGCGGACTGCCAATCGTTGCAATGAATAATATCGGGCTGCCAATGCAGCATTTTGAGAGTTTCCAGGCAGCCTTTGCCAAATAGTGAGAACCGCTCGGCGTTGTCGGCATAGGTTTTTTTGCTCTTGGGGTCGGCATACAAACCCAGGCGGTCGAAGAAGGGCTTATGATCGAAGAAATAAATTTGCACTTTGGCATCGGGCAGAAAGGCGGATTTGCCGTTGGCAATGAAGGCTTCCTGCGCCAGCTTGATCGACATGTCTTTCAAACGAATCACATCACGCAGAACATATTTGCGTTCATTCACGCTGCGATAGTTGGGCATCATGACGCGGATGTCATGATCCATCTCTTTCAGCGCTTTCGGCAATGCGCTCGCGGTCTCGGCGAGCGGCCCCTTGCCGGCAAAGGGCGTTACTTCAGATGCGACATAAAAAATTTTGAATTTGTTCTTCATGAACCGATCCCTGTTTCGTCACAATCCATCAGGAGGATGCAGCATCGTTGACTCGCCGCCGCTGGCCTGCGCCGCTTGCCGTCCTCATGTTGGCACGTCGCGCAAATGCTGCGCAGCCACTTCCGGCGGCGTCGGATTGATATAAAAGCCGGAACCCCATTCAAAACCCGCAACTTTGGTCAATTTTGGAATGATCTCGAGATGCCAATGATATTCCGCGGTTGGCGCTTCCTGCACCGGCGAGGTATGCAGAATAAAGTTGTAGTGCGGGTTGTCCAGGGCGCTGTTGAGGCGCTGCAAAGTCTCGCGCAACGCCGCGGCCAGTCCCCAATAATGATCCAGTTCCGTTGCTTCAAAATGAGAAACATGCCGCACCGGCAGCAGCCAGGTTTCGAAAGGGAAACGCGAGGCAAAGGGCTCGAGGGCGACATAATCTTCACGCGCCACCACCACGCGTTTGCCTGCATGCAGTTCCTGCCGGATAATATCACAATAAATGCAGCGTTCTTTGAATTCGAAATGCCGGCGCGCGCCCTCCAACTCTTCCAACACACGTTTGGGAATGATCGGCGTTGCAATGAGCTGCGAATGTGAATGCTCCAGTGAAGCGCCCGCCGCCGTGCCGTGGTTTTTGAAGACCAGGATGTACTTGAAACGCGTGTCTTTTTTTAAATCCAAAATCCGCTCGCGAAACGTGAGCAGGATGTCGCGTATGTGTTCGATGCTCAGATCCGAGAGCTCGGCAAGATGATTGGGCGATTCGATGATGACTTCGTGCGCGCCGACACCGTTCATCAAATCGTACAAACCTTCGCCGCGGCGATTCAGCTCGCCCTCGATTTGCAACGCGGGAAATTTATTCGGCACAACGCGAATGCTCCCACCGGTGGTGTTGGGCGCAGAATTCCCCGGACGCGTCGCAACGATTTCAGGCGGGGTTTTATCCTCATTGCCCGTATGCCGCCGTTAAAACGTGCCGGAAAAACGCTGCTGCTGGCGGTAGCGGGCTTTGGCATTGCCACCATTATCTTCGGCTTTTCCACCAACTTCTGGTTATCATTGGCGATGCTGGCGGCGTTGGGCGGATTGGATA
>SZPB01000403.1 GCA_030263535.1 Cytophagia bacterium CHB2 | reverse complement strand
GATGCTCTGCAATCCAAAACAAACCCTGCGCGGCAGTGAAGCGCCCAGCAACCGGATGGCCGCTGAGCGGAAAGCGCATCATGTCCGGAGTAATGCTTTCCAGCGTCGTGCGCCATTGTTGGCGTAATTCTTCCCACTCGGTTCGCAACTCATGCAAACTTTGCCCGGAGTTTGGCAGGACGGATTTGGCCGGCGCTTTGAATTTCAGCGGCGAACGCAGCGCACACGCCAAAAGAAAGCAACGCCAAGCCGAGTCAACCCGGCCAAGTTTTTTGAGCGAGACCAAACCGCTGCGCTTTTTGTGAAGGTAAGATAATGACGCGCGCTCAACGAGAATGAGATGCTCAACCACTTCAAGAATCGACCAGGCTTCCGGCGCAGACTTGAACGCAAGTTGCGACTCGTGAAGATGCTCCAATTCCTTGAGAAGCTGTGCGCGGGCGTTTTCCAGGGCTGTGAAACGTTTGTGCAGAGAGGGCAGCATAAGTCGCGGTGAAGATGTATAATTTGCATCTTTGAAATGGCACAAAGATACGCAATTCACCTTCAAAAGCAAGCCTGAGTTCATGACAAATCACAGTTTCAGCTTTGAATTCATCCATCTGATTTTTATTTTCGGTACCGTATCGCCCGCGCGTTGATCGAACCCATAAACCTGCCGGCTGACTGCAACCGCTGCCCGGGCAAGCGCCCGAACGGCAATTCTTTGTTCGCAATTTCACACACAAGCAAAACGCCATGCTCGCAACGATCTCGTTTCATCCGGTTGTTGAAAAATGGTTCAGCGATAACTTTTCTACGCCGAGTCCGCCGCAGGCGCAGGGCTGGCCGGTGATTGCTGCCGGTCAACATACGCTCATTCTCGCGCCCACCGGCTCGGGCAAAACCCTTGCCGCATTTTTGTGGTGTATTGATGATCTCTTTCGCCGCGGTGTGGAGGCCAATGCGAAAGAGTTTAGCCGAAATGCCGGTGGCATTCACACGCTATACATTTCGCCGCTCAAAGCGCTCAATAACGACATTCATCGCAATTTGCAGGAACCGTTGCACGGCATCAAGGAGACGGCGCGTGCGATGAATCTCACACCGCCCGCCATTCACGCGCTGGTGCGCACCGGCGACACGCCGGCGAACGAGCGCCAGGCCATGCTCAGACGGCCGCCGCACATTTTGATCACCACACCCGAGTCGCTTTTTCTCCTGCTCACCTCGCGGCAGGGCCGCGAAATGTTTCGCAACTTGCGTTATCTGATTGTTGATGAGATTCACGCGATTAGCAACAACAAGCGCGGCGTGCATCTCAGCCTTTCACTCGAACGCTTGATGCATGTTTGTCAAGCAGAGCCGGTCCGCATCGGGCTTTCCGCAACACAGAAACCGCTCGAACGCATCGCGGCGTTTCTCGGTGGGCAAGTTTTTCGTGAGGGCCGCGACCAACCGGCGCCGCGTCCCGTCACCATCGTCGATTGCGGCCAGCGCAAAGCCATGGATTTGCAAGTGATTTCACCGGTGGAACATTTCGGAGATCTGCCCGAAGCCACCGTCTGGTATGCGGTAATCGACAAGCTTTATGAGCTGATTCAAAGCCATCGCACGACACTGGCATTCGTCAACATGCGAGCACAGACCGAACGCATTGCGCGCTTGTTGAATGAAAAGCATCGCGCGGCCAGCGGCAATCCCGAGGCGGAAATTGCACTCGCCCATCACGGCAGCCTGGCGCGCGAGCGGCGCTATGAAATCGAAGCACGGCTGAAAGCGGGCGAGATTCCTGCGGTAATTGCCACGGCTTCGCTCGAACTTGGCATTGACATCGGCAGCATCGATCTGGTGGTACAACTCGAATCGCCGCGCACGGTTTCCGCGGCCCTGCAACGCGTCGGCCGCAGCGGCCACTTGCTCAGCGCAACCAGCAAAGGCAGGTTGATTCCGCTTTATCCTGCGGATTTGGATGACGCCGTCACCATCACACGCTGCATGCTCGCCAGCGACATTGAAGAGACGATCGTGCCGGAAAACTGTCTCGATGTGCTCAGTCAGCAAATCCTCGCCGAAGTCGCCATGCAGGAATGCTCACGGCTTGAACTTTTCAAGCTCGTGCGGCAAAGTTACTGCTATCGCAATCTTTCCCTAACCATGTTCGATAGCGTATTGGATATGCTGGCCGGACGTTTTGCCGAGGCCGCGATGCGCGCTCTGCAACCGCGCCTCACGTGGGATCGCATCAACGACCGTCTTATCGCCCGCCGCGGCGCGCGCCTGCTAACCGTGATGAACGTCGGTACGATTCCCGATCGCGGCTATTTTGCCGTTCACCTGGCGGACAGCAGCACCAAGCTGGGTGAAATGGAGGAAGAGTTTGTGTTCGAATCGCATGTAGGCGATGTGTTTTATCTCGGCAGCAACGAGTGGCGCATTGAAGAGATTCAGCGTGACCGCATTATCGTTGCGCCAGTGCGTGCGAACAAACCACGGCCGCCGTTCTGGAAGGGCGATAATTTGTATCGCGATTACGCCACCAGTCTGAAGGTTGGCGCATTTCGCCGCGAATTGCTGGAGCAGATCGAGCACGGCGTCGATCGGCCGTGGCTCATGGAGCACGGCCATAGCGATGAAGCCATTGCCGAGAATCTTGCGGGCTACTTGCAACGCCAGCGCGATATCACCGAAGCCGTGCCGCACGATAAACAAATCGTGGTTGAGTGGTTTCGCGATCACGCCGAAGAGCCGCATCTGGTGGTGCATGCCATCTTCGGCAGTCGCGTCAACGGCGCCTGGGCTATTGCGTTGAGCCGCGCGCTCGAGAAACGCTATGGCGCCGAGGTACAATTCAGCTACAATGATGATGGCATCGTTTTGCGTCTCTTCGATGCCGCCGAACAGATTCCCATTGAAAAACTGCTGCTCTTGCCGGCGGAAGAAGTCGAGCGCAACCTGCTGGAAGCATTGAGTGCAAGCGCGCTGTTTGCGACGCAATTTCGTTACAACGCGGCGCGCGCGTTGTTACTGCCGCGCTCGCGCGCCGGCAAACGCATTCCGCTGTGGCTGCAACGGCTGCGCGCAGCGGATTTGCTGCAAGTGGTACGGCAATTTCCGGATTTTCCCATTCTCCTTGAAACGTATCGCGATTGTTTGCAGGAAGTTTTTGACTTGCCCGCCTTGCGCGAGGTTCTGACGCGCTTACAGACCGCGGAGATCAAGCTGCATGTAGTCGAAACCGCGTTCCCCTCGCCCATGGCCTCCGGCTTGATGTTTCGCTTGACGGCAGAAAATTTGTACGAATACGATCGCAATCGCGCGCCCGGCCAGGCCGCAGACGTGAGCAGCGCGCTACTCGCAGAAATTCTGGCGCGCGAAACGATTCCCACCATTGTAACGCCGGAAATCGTCACAACAGCGCTAGCGCGCTGGCAATGCTTGACGCCTGAAACGCAGGCAAAATCTCAGGAAGATCTCTTCGTAATCATCGAAAAGCTCGGACCGATTACGGAAGAGGAATTGCAGCGCCGCTGCCAAGACGACTTCTCCGCTTGGTTGCAAAAGCTCGCCGAGGAAAAACGCGTCGTGCAACTGCAAGGCGAGTTTTCAGGTTGGATCACAACGACTGAGGTCGGGCTTTTCACTGAGCCATTTACTTCTAAAAATGCACAAAAAATCCTGCAACACATTTTGCGAGCCAATGGGCCATTGACAGAAGCTGATTTGCGGCGTACCAACATACCATCGGATCTCTTAAAATCCGCGCTCGCCGAGCTGCATGTTCAGCGTGAAGCCGTGCGCGGCCGGCTCGTGATGGGCAGCCGTGAGGAACAGTGGTGTGACCGCCATAACTTCGCCGAACTTTATCGTCGCGCGATTGCGCTGCGTCGCGAAGCGCTTGCGCCTGCCGATCGTGCGACGTTTTACCGCTTTCTGCTGCGCTGGCACAAACTCGGCCTGCCCGGGCAAGCGTTAGAAGAATTGCTCAAACGCTATCGCGGCTATCAATTCCCGTTGAGAGTTTTTGAACGCGAAATTTTGCACAGCCGTGTGGGTCCGGAACAATTCAACGCAACGTTGCAGGATTTTCATAATAAAATAGCACGCGGTGAAATGATCGTGCTGGCGCAGCGCGCCGGTGAAGAGAGCCGCCGCTATCTCCGCTTTATACTGCGCGGCGAAGGCAATATGTTTTTCAGCAAAGCAGAGTTGGCGGGCGCGGCGGAACAACTGGATGAATCCGCAAAAGTGATTTATAATTTTCTGCGCGAAAACGGCGCAAGCTTGATTCGCGATCTCATGATCGGCGCGAATCTCTCCACGGCACAAATCGAAAACGGCCTCACTAGGCTGGCAAATTTGGGGCTGGTGAGCTGCGATAATTATCCTGCATTTTTGCTGCGGTTGCAACCGCCGTCTAGTCAATCTGAAGCGAATTCAATGCCGCAAGCCGAGAGCATCCCCCGGCCGACGTGGTCGAGTCACGATCGTCAACGCCGCTATCAGCCTTCGTTTCGCCGCGCCATACGCGAGCGGGTTGCGTTGACGCAAACCGAGGGGCGCTGGTTTCTCACCAACTCCTTCGGCGTCCTGGGACGAGAAAGCGGCATGGCAGAACGCGCTGAACGGCAAGCGCGGCTATTGCTGCAGCGTTACGGCATTTTGGTGAAAGAATGGTATCGCCGCGAAAGCGGTTTGCTGCACTGGCCACAACTTTTCCACGTGCTCAAGCGCCTGGAATGGCAGGGCGAAATTCGTCGCGGTTATTTCATCGCCGGACTGTCGGGCGTGCAATTCGCGCTGCCGGAAGCAGTCGCATTGTTGCAAAAATTGCAAACGGAACCTCAGCTTCCGGCAACATCGCATTTATGCCTGAGCACGATTGATCCGGCGTTGCCGTTCGGCGGTGTGGTTGACTGGGATTTCAATGATCTCAACGGAAATAAAATTGCCGTCACGCGCGCCGCTTCGAATCATTTGCTGTTTTGGAATGAAGAACCGGCGGCCTATTGCGAGAATTTTGCCAGCCGTTTATGGTTGGGGGAAAAATGGCGTAATGAAATGAATCCCGCGTTAATCGACATGATCAAATCCTGGCTGCGCGTCCCGGCAGCGTTGCGTTCACGTGCGCGCATCGAAATACTGCAAATCAACGATGAAAACGCAAAAGCGAACAAACTTGCTGAAACGTTATTGCAGAACGGCTTCGAGTCCGAGGGTGAAAAATTAGTCTTGTGGCCTTCGGCCGTGTGAGAGTGTTTCAACAAGAATGCAAGTTATTCCAAAAAGGAGAGGCAATGAGGAAATTATGGCCGACGATTATTGCCCTGCTTGCCGCGCCTGCGCTGGCCCAGCACCAACATTCACCCTATGCCGGCGAAGAAAGCCGTGAGATCAAGTCGCTTTCGCCGCAAGAGATTCGCATGTATCTCGAAGGCCACGGTATGGGACTCGCCAAGGCGGCGGAGCTTAATCATTATCCCGGCCCCAGGCATGTCATGGAATTGGCGAAACAACTGAA
>SZPB01000402.1 GCA_030263535.1 Cytophagia bacterium CHB2 | reverse complement strand
AGATGCGTGCCGTCGTGATAATAAATCCGGTAAAACGGCGCAAGCTTGATGAGATCCAAATAATTTTCCATGTGCTTGCCCGCGGCTTGAAACACGCGTCGAATGATATCGGGCGCGGTAATCAGCGACGGCCCCATATCAAACGTATAGCCGTTTTTCTTCAATTGATACGCATGCCCGCCTACCCTCGCATTTTTCTCAAGAAGGGTTACGTCAAAACCGCGAGCTTGCAACCGTATGGCCGCTGCTAAACCGCCAAACCCAGAACCGATGACGATTATCTTATTCATATGATTTTCCATCAACCTTCACCCGGATGAACTCCTGCTATTCTCCAGAATCAACTCCGCTGCCATCCTGCCCGAGAGCATCACCAGCGGAATGCCGCCGCCCGGATGCGTCGAGCCGCCGGCAAAATACAAACCCTTAAGCTCACGACAGCGATTGGCCGGACGCTTGAACGCGGTGCTTCTGCTATTCGAAGAAATGCCGTAAATGCTGCCGCGATTGCTGAGATATAAATCAAGAAAGTCGCGCGGCGTAATCATGCTCTCGACTTCGATATTATCCCGAATATCAAAACCATGACGCTGCAACTTTGCCAGCACACACTCACGCACGGCTTTCGCCTCATGCCGCCAATCGGATTCACCCGTCACGTATGGCATGTTCAACAACACAAACCAGTTTTCGGCGTGTGCGGGCGCGTGTTCGGGATCGCTTTTGCTCGTGAGCGCAACGTAGATCGTGGGATCCTCCGGCGGCACGCGTTGCTCAAAAATTTGCTCAAATTCCCGGCGATAATTCTGCGAGAAAAAAATATTATGGTGCTGCAGCGACGCATGTTGCTTGTTCACCCCCCAAAGAAACACAAGTCCGGAACATGACGGTTCCAATCGTTTTAGTTTATTCCGCCGGCGATTGAAGCCCTCGAGCAACTGTTCAAAGGCCACGACGACGTCCTGGCCGCACAAAACGTAATCTCCAGCAATTCGTTCGCCGTTCACCAGCAAACCCGTTACACGCTTGCCGTCGTGCAAGATTCTATCGACTTTGCTCGAGGTGCTGATCTGCACGCCGGTCGCCGTTGCGACTGACTCCAGCGCTTCCGCCAATCGCCGCAAACCGCCGCGCACATAAAAGCTGCCGAGCGTGTACTCAACATGCGGGATGATGTTAAGCGTTGCCGGCGCGCGATACGGATTGGAGCCGTTGTACGTGGCATAGCGATCGAACAATTGAATCACGCGTTCATCTTCAAAAAAACGCGACACACCCTGATGCACGGTGCGCCACGGATCAATATGCAAAATATTTGCAAGTGCGCGCAAGTGTTGACTACGTAGATTTTTTTTAATTTCGTGAATGGGAGAAAAAAGGAAAATTTCAGCGGTCAGATCATAAATGCGGCGGCTATAGGCGAGGAAATCCTCGTAACGGGCAGCATCGTGTGGCGAAAAACGCGTAATTTCCGCCTTCATCCTGGCAACCTCAGCGCTGGCATCCAGCCTGGCGCCATCATCAAAAAAATAACGGCAAATCGGTTCAATCGGCGCGAATTGCAAAAACTCTTCGCGCGAGAAACCGGCAAACGCAAAGAGTTCGTCGATAACGAACGGCATGGTGAGCAACGACGGGCCGCAATCAAAACGATAGCCGCCAAGAATTCTCTCGTGCAGCTTTCCCCCGGTCTGGGCATTTTTTTCAAAAAGCATGACTTCAAACCCCATGCGAGCGAGCCGAATCGCGCCGCTGAGACTGCCCAAGCCGGAACCAATGACCAACACACGTTTAGGCATGCGCCCTCGATTTAAATCTCTCATAAAAAACAGTGGCGAGCAAAATCAACGCAAAACCATAGCCAAAGTCCTCAAGCGGAATCGTGCCGAGGCGCATACCGAGTTGATAGCGTTCCTCGTATAAAACCACCGGCCGGGCGGTGAGATAACTATTGCAAATGAGGTTCATTCCAACCGTCGCAGCAAGATAAAACAAAATTCTCTGGCGCTGAAATAATCGTGTTTGCAACAAATAATCAAGCGTTGCCGCCAATCCCAAAAAAATGAGAACAAGGGCGGTGTATTCTTTACCGTGTGCTAAGGCAACCATGCCGGGCAGAGGACAGAGTAAAAGCAGTATCCCGAGATATTGTGCTGCCGCGCTTTTGTGATCGGGCAAATAAGAGGCAATCACTTCCCAAACAAAGAGCGCTGCAAACGGCACGGTAAAAAAAAATAACCACTCTTCCACAGGCAATCCCGCGAAACGGAAATCAAACGTGTATGCGGAATTGAACTGCCAATGCCTGCCGGTGACGAGGGCATCCCAAAGGATAAAAGGCGCGGCAACCAGTGCAATAGCCGGGAACGCATAACGCCATTTCGAGAAGAAAAAAATGCGCTTCTCAAAACTCATGATCAGCGGTCCGGCAATCACAAAAAGATTGAACAAAAAATATTCGGCTTTCATGCTTTTGATTCCGTCAAATTTATTCATAGTATTTCTTTGGAAAACTATTACGACTGCAAAGATTTTTCCAAACCGCTAATCTACGCGAATGCACGCGATTTTTTTATTCGCGCCGATTAGCGTTGATTCGCAGTTGGCAAATTTGGTTGCGGCAAGTTGCCGCGTTATAATTTTCCCACAGCAGTTTACGGGTTTAAGTGAAAACTTGCTATGATTTTCTCCGTTGACAATGACGATCTCTTACGTTAATTTGACCCCGAAAACGCAAGCATCAACGCGCCGCACGAGGTTGGCTTGGCCGTTGCGCTGCTTTGTTAGATTAATTCGGCGGCGGCTCGACCGTCGCGCAACCGATTCGTCACTGTGAGGGATAAACATGCGGAAGCACGCCATCTCGCTCATCCCCTTGTTGTTCGTTTTGTTCATGATTATTCTTCCCGCCTGCACCGATCACGGCCTCGAGCCGATCCGGGAGGGCATCTCCGGACGCATTACTTATGTTGGTGCATGGCCGGACACAACGGAGTGGGTACGGCTCGCCGTGTTCAAGAAACTCCCGCCCTCGGTTTTTGATATTCCACTCAATCCTCCGGTTTTTAGCGACACCCTGCCGCGCTTCGTGTCATCCTATGACTATAATCTCACACTTGCGCCCGGCACTTATGAATGGGTAGTGCTGGCGTGGAAGCCGAAGAAGCAATTTGCCAGCAGCGATTATAGCGGTTTGGATACGCTGGGCATGTACAGTGTTGCCAACAACCCGGATGCGCCGCGGGCCATTGCAGTACCCGCGAAAGACTTACTTACCGGCGTGGATATCATCGCTGATTTTGCGCGCCTGTCGCCCCCTTCCCCCATTTTGCCCTAACCCATCATCATCTACTTCAGGGATTGAAACATGGAACGCTTGATGAGATTTTATAGAAACCTGCTAATATTTCTATTGCTATCGAACTTCGCTTCGCTCTACGGCCAATCACAACCTCAAGCACGCGGTGTGATTGCGGGTCATGTCAAAGATACGACAACCAACGAAGCGTTGCCCGGCGTCAATGTGATCGTGGAGGGCACGACGATCGGCGCGGCATCGGATATCGACGGCCGCTTCGTGATTCGGGGCGTGCCTCCCGGGAATTATCGTGTGCGCGCAACGCTGATCGGATATATCGCGAGTTTGAGTTCCACCGTCAAAGTAACTGCCGGTGATACGGCAGTAGTCAATTTTCAATTGCGTGAATCCGCGATTGATGTGCCGGAAGTCGTGGTGACGGCCAGCCGGAAGGCGCAATCGTTTTTGGAAACGCCGGTGAGTGTGAGCGTGGTCAATGCGCGGCAAATCGAACGGCAAAATTTTGGTACGCTCGAAGCGCTGCTGGAATTCGCCCCCGGCGTGAGTTTGATGAGCGGACAAATCAATATTCGCGGCTCCTCCGGCTACAGCCGGGGCGCCGGCAGCCGGGTGCTGTTGCTGGTTGACGGCGTGCCGATGTTGCCCGGCGACAGCGGCGACATTAAATGGGATCAAGTTCCGCCGAATGAAGTTGAACGTGTCGAAGTCGTGAAAGGCGCCGCCTCTTCTCTGTACGGCAGCAATGCGCTCGGCGGCGTGGTCAATGTCATCACCAAGGATCCGAGCGAAACGCCCATCACCGTGTTCAAGTCCACCGCCGGCATTTATGATAAGCCGCGCTATCCCGAGTGGCGCTTCACCGAACGCACGCTCTTCTACAATTTTCAAGACATTTCACATTCGCGCTCCTTCGGCAAGCTGAAAATGCGCGCCTCGCTGGGCCGCCGCGAATCAACAGGCTACGCTCAGAACCGGAATTATCAACGGCTCAACGGCTTCACCAAGTTGAAATACAATTTTACCACCACCTCGTTTGTCACCGCCTACGCCAACTACGCGAGAAATCACGGTGGCGAGAGCATTGCCGCGAATAGCTTCAACGATATCACCCGCGTGCCGGAATCCGACGCGGGGTTGAGCACCACCACGCGCCGCCTGCAAACCGGCGTTGCGTATCAAACGATTCTGCGCAGCAATATCACGCTCCGGCTGCGTGATTCGTTTTATTTCAATCGCTTTCAAAACGACTTGGCCGAAACCGATCCCAACCCATTTGTGCAGGCCAACGATCCGCACATCGATTCGCGCGCCTACAAGAATGATATCGAAGCCCAGCTTGACATCGAATTGAATCCGGTGCATTCGTCAACGTTCGGCGTCACCGGCGCAGTCAATCATATCACCTCAACATTGTTCGGCCGGCACGACGGGCGGGATTTTTCCACGTATCTGCAGCACGAATGGAAAGCCTCGACGGCGGTCACGCTTACCGGCAGCTTGCGCTTCGATTATCATTGGGTCGATACTGGTTTGAAGGAATATCATCTCAATCCGCGCTTCGGCATGGTTTATGTGGTTTCACCGAACGCTTCGCTGCGCCTGTCCTCCGGACGCGGCTTTCGCGCCGCGACGATGGCGGAGATGTTCACGCTGACCAAGGCGAGCGGCTTCGTGGTGATTCCCAATCCCAATCTCAGCTCGGAAATCGGCTGGTCTCATGAAGTCGGCGGACAATTCGTGCTCAGCAACTTTTTTGTCAACCCCGCGGTTTTCTGGAGCGACTATGAGGATTTGATCGAAGGCCGGTTCGTGACGAAGCGCAATCAGAATGTCATCCAGTTTCAAAACTTCAATCGCGCGCGCATTCGCGGCGCGGAGATTGATATCAACACTTCTTTTTGGAAAAAACGTTTGACCATCGGCGGGAGCTATACCTACCTCGATGCGCGCCAGTTGGAACGCCGCAACGATCTCACCGGCAATCTCGAAAAGGTCAATGAGCCGCTGCAATACCGGCCCAAACATTTATTGACCGGCCAGGCCACTCTCACGCTGGGGCGTTATTTCTTTGGCGTGGACTCGCGTTACGTCAGCAAGGTTAGTTTTGCGGTGTTTCCTGACCAGCCTCATGTCGCACAAAAAGTCACAAACTTCAACGCGGGCGTGCGCATTATACCGGCGGAAATCAC
>SZPB01000401.1 GCA_030263535.1 Cytophagia bacterium CHB2 | reverse complement strand
CGTGGAAATTCCGCTGCGCACCGGCGATGTGTTTCGCGCGGCAAGTGACACCATTTCAGTGAACGGCATTTCGTTTCAATTGGCCGATCCCCAAAAGTTGCCACAAAAAGTAACCTTTGTCGTCGCGCCTTTCAAGAAGGTCGTTTCCTCGCTGCAACAGCGCGTGCAGCCGGGGCTTAATCAGAGCTTAACGTTGATGTCGGTGAAGCTGACAGACAATGATCCCTACGTTGTGACGCAAACGGTAAACAGCCTGGCGAAGCTCTATGTTGACAAAAGCAGAGTCGTCGGCGCCGGCGAGGATACCAAGCAATTGGAAACCCTGCAGGAACAAGTACGGCAGGCGCAACGCGATTATGATGAAATCGATCAACGCTATACCGAAGCCAAGCGCCGCGCGGGCGGCAATGTGGGCGGAAATCGCTACGAGGTGACCGTCGCCAAGCTCTCCGAGGCAGAAAAAAAGCTCGAGGTCTTAAAACAACAACGCGACGGCTTGAAAGAACTGCTTGATCGCGCCGCCAACACGCAAGTGAGCAGCGTGAGCGGAGTTGAGCGTGAAGCGATTAGTTACGTTTACAAAGGGATTGCGAATCATTCGCTTTTCGACAACAACGCTTCAATGGTTGTGGCGCGGCAGCGCTTGAGTGATTTGGAATCAAGGCGGGCGGACGAGTTGCGCAGCAAAACGGAACGGCACCCGGATGTGATCGCCCTGGAAAATGAGATCACCCAGCTTTACGCTCAAATTCAATCCTCCGGCCGCACGAAACTCAGCAATCTGGCGCAAGAGATCAGCCGGCAGGGCCGCGAAGTAGCGTTGCTGGAAGGGCAATTGGGCAGCCTCCCAAATGTCGAGTCAACGTTGTTGGGACTGGAACGCCAGTGGAAGCAAAAATCGGATTATCTGCAAAGCCTGCAGGAGCAATTGCAAAAGGGCAAAATTGCGGTGACTTCGGATAAATCCGATATCGAGATTTTGGACCCCGCGATCGAACCGGAATATCCGGTGAATCGCAACAAGAAAGCGAAAGCCGCGACCGGTGGCGTCGCCGGCTTGCTGCTCGGCATGTTTGTTGTCGTTGCGCTCGAAGCGCTAGATCGTTCCATCAAATCGGTGGATGACATCAAAGGCAATTTGAAATTAAATGTATTGGGCACGATACCGCAAATCAACTTCGGCGAGTACTATGAGTTTCAAGACCAGGAAAAAGCCAAGTTGATCGACCAGCAGTTGGTGACGCACGACTATGCCCCCACGCCGGTGGGCGAAGCGTACCGCTCGTTGCGCACGAACATCCTGTATTCCAAATCCGCCGGGCGCATTCAAACCTTCGTCATCACTTCCACCGCGCCGGGCGACGGCAAATCGTTTACCGCCGCGAATCTCAGCATCACCATGGCGCAGCAAAAGAGCAACACCCTGCTCATTGACACGGATTTGCGCCGCGGCGTTTTGCACAACACCTTTGCCGTGCCGAAAGAGCCGGGCTTCAGCAATTATCTGACCGGATCGGTACTCGCCTCGGAGATCATTCACGAAACGCATATCCCCAATCTCTCGGTCATCAGTTGTGGCTCGCTGATTCCCAACCCTTCGGAAATGTTGGGGTCGGTGCAACTGCGCCGCTTTCTTGATGAAATGCGCCGGCGCTATGATCTGATTATTTTTGACACGCCGCCGTTGAATGCCGCAACCGATGCCGTGGTGCTGGGCACGCAAGTCGACGGCGCCGTCATCGTGGTGCGCTCCGGCAAAACCAACCGCGAAGTGGCGCGCAAGAAAATCGAAATGTTTCAAAACGTGCAAGCCAAAATTCTCGGCGTGATTCTGAACGGCACCACGGTGGATTTGGCGCATGAGGGCTACAGTTATTATCAATATTGATCTCGGACTCATTCTCTTAAGGGCGGTGAGATGAACTGCTTGTTGACTGGAGGCGCAGGCTTTATCGGTTCACACTTGAGCGAACGATTGCTGGCGCAAGGCCAGACGGTCGTGAATGTGGACAATTTCAATGACTACTACGATCCGGAAATCAAGCGTCGAAATGTCGCGCCCCTGTTGCGGCAATCGAACTACACGTTGTTTGAAGGCGATATTTTGGATACCGCTAGCCTGAAAAAACTCTTCCGCGACTACAAGTTCGAAGCCGTTATTCACCTCGCGGCCCGCGCCGGCGTGCGGCCCTCGATTGCGCAACCGCTGCTCTATGAAAAAGTCAACATGGAAGGCACGCTGAATTTGCTCGAGCTGGCGCGCCAAACCGGCGTGTCTAAATTTATTTTCGGTTCGTCCTCTTCGGTTTATGGTGAAAACCCCAAGGTGCCGTTTTCCGAAAGCGATCCGGTCGATCATCCCATCAGCCCTTACGCCGCCACCAAAAAGGCGGGCGAGCAGATGTGTTACACCTATCATCACCTTTATGGCCTGCGCGTGAGTTGTTTGCGTTTTTTCACGGTGTATGGCCCGCGCCAACGCCCGGATATGGCGATTCACAAATTCACACGGATGATTGCCAACGGCGAGAAAGTGCCGATGTACGGCGACGGTTCGAGCAAGCGTGATTATACTTTTGTCGCGGATATCATCGATGGCATCGAGGCCGCAATAGCGCATTGCAATTCTTATCACATTTACAACCTGGGCGAGTCCCGCACCATTGATTTGAAGTCGCTGATCAATTTGATTCAGGAATACTTGGGCAAAAAAGCCGTCATTGAGCAATTGCCGCCGCAACCCGGCGATGTTCCGATTACATTTGCAGACATCTCAAAAGCGCAGCGCGAAATCGGTTACAGCCCTCGCGTGGATATTCAAGAGGGGGTGCGGCGCTTTGTGGAATGGTATAAGGAAAATCATCCCGTCGCTTCCTGAGCACGGATGGGATTGGCATTGCCCAGGAAGGTGAGGTCACGATATGGTTCGAGAGAAACAAGCGTTTCTCAGCAATTTGGTCAGAATGCTTGACGCGGCGGTGATCACACTCGCGTTCATCGCGTCGTATTTCGTCAGCTTCTACTTGCGTGAGGCGTACAACCTGGGTGAAATGGCATTCGCCGTCTCGCCCGATGTTGAAGGCTTGCTTTATTTCACCCAGAAAAACCGCGTTCTGGTGGGCTTCTGCTTGCTCATCTGGATCGCCACGCTGTCGTTTATCGGCGCTTACAAGGATTTCCGCACCAAAACGCTGGGCAAAAGCATCTGGCAAATTTTTCTAGCGGGTGTGGCGACTTTATTGATGGTGGGCACGCCGATTTTTGCGTTCAAATTATTCCTGACCAGCCGTCTTTTCATTGCCATCTTTTGGGCGAACACCGTCATTCTCCTGCTGATCGGGCGTTACCTGCTCAATCTCTTTTTGGATTATATCCATTCACGCGGCTATAATCACATCAACTTGCTGATCGTCGGCACCGGCAAACGCGCGCGCGATTTCATCCGCACGGTGAAATCGCATTCGAATTGGGGTTTGAACATCGTCGGTTTGATCGACGATGAGCACGGTATGTTTGGCAAGGAGATCGAGGGCTATCGCGTGCTCGGGCGCATCCAGGACATTCCATTTATCATTCACCGCAAAGTGATCGATCGCGTGATTTTCGTCGTGCCGCGCCTCTGGCTCAATCGCATCGATGAAGCGATTCTCGCGTGCGAACGCGAGGGCATTTCCACCAGCATTTCGATGGATCTTTACAACCTGCGCATCGCGACCGTGCGGCAGACGGATTTCAGCGGCTTTCCGCTGCTTGAGTTCGAAACCTTCAGCGCGCAAGCCTGGCAGTTGTTCGTCAAGCGCGTCATCGACGTCATTTTGGCGCTTTTTCTCATTCTGCTGCTTTCGCCGCTGTTCCTGCTCATTTCATTGGCAATTAAAATCACCTCGCGCGGGCCGGTTTTTTTCAAACAGCAGCGTTGCGGCATGAATAACCGGACGTTCACTCTGTACAAGTTCCGTTCGATGGTCGTCAACGCCGAAATGAAAAAGCGCGAGCTGGAGAAAATGAACGAAATGGACGGACCGGTATTCAAAATCAAACGCGATCCGCGCATTACCATGATCGGACGCATTTTGCGCAAATCTTCGCTGGATGAACTGCCGCAACTGTTCAATGTGCTGATGGGCGATATGAGCTTCGTCGGTCCGCGCCCGCCGCTCGCGGTCGAAGTCGAGCTTTACAAACAGTGGCAACGCCGCCGACTTTCGCTCAAACCCGGGTTGACCTGCATCTGGCAAGTCAGCGGGCGCAATCAAATCGGTTTTGAAAAGTGGATGGAAATGGATATGCAGTACATTGACAATTGGTCGTTGTGGCTCGATTTCAAAATTATGGCAAAAACGGTGTTCGTCGTGTTGTTCGGCTACGGCGCGAGTTGAAGCGTGGTCTAATGAATTTTGATCATCGCGCTTGGCAATTCGTTATTGCTCAGCCGCGGCTTGGCCATGACTGTACGAGAGCCGAGGGCGTTTGCCGTCTGCCAGTGAAGAAGCGCCGGCCGCCGTTTTGCTGCTGGTGAGTTTCTGTTCTACGTTTGAATATTGTTTGAGGATTGATATGCACATTTGCATGATCGGGACAGGCTATGTCGGCCTTGTCACGGGAACCTGTTTTGCCGAATTCGGCAATGATGTCGTCTGCGTCGATATTGACCAAACCAAAATTGCCCGGTTGCAAGCCGGCGAGATTCCAATTTACGAACCGGGGTTGGATACGCTGGTGGCGCAGAATGCCAAAGCCGGACGGCTGTCATTCACCACGGATTTGAAGCACGCGGTCGAAAACGCGCTCGTGATTTTCATTGCGGTCGGCACGCCACAAGCCGAAGACGGTTCTGCCGACATGCGCCATGTCGAAAACGTCGCCAAAGACATCGCGCGCTACATGAACGGCTATAAAGTCATCGTCAACAAAAGCACGGTGCCGGTGGGCGCCGGCAAATTGATCAAAAAGATCATCCAGGAGAATCAGCCTGCACCAATACATTTTTCCGTTGTTTCAAATCCCGAGTTTTTGCGTGAAGGCTCGGCCATCGAAGATTTCATGCGGCCGAATCGCGTTGTCATCGGCGCAGAAGACAGCGAAGCCATGGCGATTATGAAAGATTTGTACTCGCCGCTGTATTTGATCGAAACGCCGATTGTCATGACGAACCTCGCGAGCGCCGAATTGACCAAGTATGCCGCCAATGCGTTCCTGGCCACCAAGATCAGCTTCATCAACGAAGTGGCGAACGTTTGCGAACGGGTGGGCGCAGACGTGCATGATGTTGCCAAGGGCATGGGCCTGGACAATCGCATCGGCGCGAAATTTCTGCATCCCGGCCCCGGTTATGGCGGCTCCTGCTTTCCAAAAGATACGCGCGCCTTGTTGACCATCGCGCAGCAACATGATTACCGCTTTCAAATCGTCGAAGCTGCGGTGGCAGTGAACGAACAGCAGCGCCGCGTCATGATTCAAAAGATCAAACATATCACAGGCGGCGTCAAAGGCAAAACGATTGCCTTTCTCGGCCTGTCGTTCAAGCCGAACACC
>SZPB01000400.1 GCA_030263535.1 Cytophagia bacterium CHB2 | reverse complement strand
GCTCACGCTGGTAGGCCCCGGTGGCATCGGCAAGACGCGCCTGGCGCTCCATGTGGCCACCCAACTGCGCGCCGGCGGCGCGCAGACGGCATTTGTGGATCTGCAACCGATACGCGACGATGCCTTGCTGGTGACGGCCATCGCCGATGCCCTCGGCCTGCCACGCGGCGGCGACGACCCACGGGCGCAACTGTTGCGCGGCCTGAGCCCCATGTCGGTGCTGTTGGTGCTTGACAATTTCGAGCAGGTCGTGGCTGCGGCGCCGGGCCTGGCCGAGTTGTTGGCCGCGTGTCCGCAGCTCAAAATTCTGGTCACCAGCCGTGTCGTGTTGCGCCTCACCGGCGAGCACGAGTTTGCGGTGCAGCCGCTCGCCACGCCCGATCCGAAGCAAACGCTTTCTCTTGAAGCGTTGGGTCATTTTGCCGCGATAGAGCTTTTCAGACAACGCGCCCAATCCGTCCAACCGAATTTCACCATCACCCATGAAAATGCCAAAGCCATAGCCGAGATTTGTTATCGCCTCGACGGCTTGCCGTTGGCGATCGAGCTGGCAGCGGCGCGCCTCAAAATATTTTCCCCGCAGGCAATTTTGGCGCGGCTCGAAAAACGCTTTGAGCTATTAAAAGGCGGGCCGCGCGACGTGCCGCGCCACCAAACATTGCGCCAGGCCATTGCATGGAGCTACGATCTGTTGAACCGTGACGAGCAAATGGTGTTTCGCCGTATGGCCGTTTTTACCGGCGGCTGCACGCTGGAAGCAGTGGAAGCGCTCTGCCACGCCATGGCTGATCTCTCCATCTCCGCGCTCGACGGCGTTGCGGCATTGATCGATCGCAGCTTGTTGCGCCAGGATCAAACCGAAGACACTGAGCCGCGCTTCATGATGCTCGAGACGATTCGTGAGTTTGCGCTGGAGGCTTTGCAGGCGAGCGGCGAATGGGAAAAGGTGCGGCGCGTGCACGCCGATTTTTTTGTGGCGCTGGCAGAAAAAGCCGGACCCGAGCTGACCGGCGCAAAGCTCAAAGTCTGGTTGACAAAATTGGAGCGCGAACATGACAACTTTCGCGCGATCTTCAAGTGGGTGGCAGAAACCGGCGCCGCCGAAGACGGGCTGCGACTGGGGAGTGTCATCTGGCGATTTTGGAATGTGCGCGGCTATCTGCTCGAAGGCCGAGAGCAGCTCACAACGCTGTTGGCCCTACCCGGCGCCGCTCAACGCACGACCTTGCGCGCGAGCGTTTTGAACGCCCTTGCCATTATCACGTTTCAATTGAGCGATTATTGCGGAGCCCGTCCGTTTCTCTATGAGAGTCTCGAAATTGCGCGCGAGCTCGGTGACAAGCGCAACATTGGCCTGGCGATCAGTAATCTGTCATGGACTGGTTCGATTTTGGGTGAACTTAAGGCGGCGCAAGAGTGGGCGGAGGAAAGCCTGGCGTTATATCGTGAGCTGAACGACAAGCGCGGCATCTCCGTGGCGTTCAACAATCTGGGATGGGCCATGGCCTTTAGCGGCGATTTCAATTTATCGCAAGAATTTATGGAGAAAAGCCTGCGTCTCCGCCAGGAAATTGCCGATGAGCGCGGCATCGGCTTTGCGATGATGAATTTAGGCTGGGTCGAAGGTATGCTGGGGCGGTTTGAAAAAGCCACTACCCTTATGGAAGAAGCGCTGCAAAGATTGGAAGCCTTGGGCGACAAGCAGCTCATCGCCTTTGTAAAAAGTTGGGGCGGCTACATGTTCGTGCATCAGGGCAATTTTACACGCGCGCGAAATTTGCTGGAAGAGAGCGTGCTGGTCATGAGAGAAATCGGGAGCAAATTGGGGTTGGGCTTGAGCTCTTATAGCCTGGGCGTGATCGCCCACGAGCAAGACGACGCCAATCTTGCCGGCGAGCTGCTCGAGAGAAGTGTTTTGCTGTTTCGCGAGAGCGGATTTAAATGGGGAGTTGTCCGCGCGCTTTATTCGCTTGGCCACCTTTCGCTCGATGGCAATGGCACAACTCGCGCCCAGATTTGTTACCAGGAGAGCTTGCAACATGCGCAAGAATCCAACGATAGATTGGGGTTGGCGAATGCCCTCATCGGCTTTGGGCGATTGTCGCTGGCCGCCGGAAAGCTCGACCGGGCGGCGCGTTTGCTTGCAGCGGCAGAGGCTTTGCACACCACCACCGGTGCAGTCATGCCGGTATTCCAACGCTCACGCTTTGAGCGCGATCTCGCCGCCACGCGCGCCGGACTCGGCGAACAAGCCTTTGCGGCCGAATATGAAACGGGGAAAAAGATGACGGTGGAGGAGGCGATTGCATATGCCCTAAATGAGGCCGGCACGCTGCAAAGTGATGTGGAAAATCAAAGCTGAAAATTCGCGGCAAAGCATGAATCTCACGCACGCAGACTGAAATCGCATACGGCAAAAATCCTGAACTGCCAACCTCAGCGATTTCTGCTTTTGTTCTCGCTCACGTCCGATCTCAAAAAATCCACTCCGGCGGAATCAAACGATTCAAGTTATCGCGCAACTCTTGCGACAGCAGGCTGATGCCGAGCTGGTAGGAGGTATTGGTCCAGCCAAAGCCTTCGCGCGTGATGTATGAGAATTTGGTGCCGACATTGCCATACTCGGCAAAAACCTGATGCGAGCGCGTGGCCACATCGAACTTTTCGGGAACCGTGCCGTTGTAATTCGCTGCGTTGAAGGTGATGGTATAAAGCCAGCGATACACCAGCCGCTGCGCGATGCGTTCATAACCGTAGTTGATCAATCCCTGCATCGCCAAAAAACTTTGGCAGGATGATTTATCGGCAGAATTATTTTGAATCGTTCTGCCGACAAATTATTATGCCATAAACTTTCGAAATTTTATTGTAACCTTGAGCGCCTTATCGCCCTAAACCACCCACGGGCGTTGCTGGGCACAACCAAGCTCAAGCGCCGGATCGGAGGCGCGGCAGAACTCGCAACAGCCTGCGGCGCGCAATTGCTCGCGTTCGCGATGCTGGCGATTGCTGATTTGAATCACGATGGGGTGTTCCGCTTCAGACCTGAGGCGATGGCGGCGATGCGGCCGTTCGTCTTGATCCCACCAGTGCAAACAAAAACGTTGCGGCGCGATCAGCCAAAGATAGCGATAGAGCGCAACGGCATAATCGAACCAAAGGCGGGCCTCTTCCGGGCCGCCTGCCGGCATAATCTGCAGCAGCGTGAGCGGCAAAATACGATGCAACCGCTGCTCGTAATCCTCCAGCGACCACTCATTCTCGCGCAACAAATCGCTGATATAGCGCCGCACACCGAACAGGCGATTGAGCACAAACACGCGATTTTGGCATGAAATATTCTTGAAGTATTCGACGTTGAGGACCCAGTCGTTTTGCCGATCGCGCAGCCTCTCGAACCGTTGAAAATTGAGTAAATTGAGTGCAAGCGCAATCATGCCCGGATCGTTGCGCTCGGCATGGCAACAACAGAAAATGCGAGCGTAGCGCGGCAGCGCCTCCGCTTGCGGCGTTCCGCTCAGACGCAACGGTAACATGGGTAAGGGCGCGCACCCATAATTAGGCGCGGCTTGCAATGCTTGATTTTGACCGTTGCGGCGCCAGGCGGCAATCGCTTCGGCGTTGGAGGCAATGATATAATGTTGATAGGAGGCAATCGGGCAATTCACCATGCCCGGGCAAAAGGTTGCGCCCGTCGCTGAATCGCCGGTATTCGCGCCCAACATGACACCGAGAAAATCTTGCGTCGAGACTGTGTGAGGCCGCTGGCCGGTCGCGAGTGAAATAAGCTTCGGCACGGGCAATTGCGCGCGCGCGTGCAACGAGAGATTCTCTTTGAGATAATCACGTCCGTCGCTGGCATAAACCCGCAGCGCAAGCCCTTCGGGTTCGTGCGCGTGTCGCAGCATATCCGTTAGCACGGTGGCATGCAAATCCGCATAGCCGGTCAAGGAAAAGCCGCGGCCGGCTACCGCCAATTTGATGTGGCGCAGATACTGAAAAACCGGTTGCAATACCACCGGCGTGCTGCCTGTCGAATGCCCAAAAATTTTTTCCAACGGCGCTTGCGCAGGGGAGGAAAATTCCAAACCCGCCAGGCGGCCGCTCAAAGCAGGCAGCGCGCCCGGCACATTGGGAAGGCAGGCATTCAATTCCACGGATTCGCCCCAATCGTTTTCACGCTGTTCGTCATCACTCTCAGAAGCAAGCACACTCAACGGCGCTTCTGCGGCAAGCTGCCAATTGTCACGAATGCCGGAGATGATTTCCTCCGTGTCAGCCAGGGCATCGTGCGCGCTATCGCCAATCAAACGGCGCGGCCGTCGCCGCCGAAAATGAGCATAGCGCGGGTGCCCGGGTGTGGGGCGATCTTGATACAGGCGCGTCAGCGCGTCATACAAATGAAAGGCATCGCCGATGTCCTTTTGTTCGGCATCGCCGCCATGCGCGCCGCCCATCAAAATCAGCGGCAGGTGAAAATCCGGGCGCTCGAATTTGAGGCGCTCGAGGCTGTTGATCAGCTTCAAGAAATACATATGCGAGCGATCGACTTCATCGTCGTTGATCACCACAATATCCGGCTTGAACTCATCGAGGCAATGTTCCAGAATGCCGGATTCATTGCTTTGCATGAGGCAGGTGGGCACGGGAAAATAAAGCGGCCGCCGTCCCGCCGGGCCGGGAGGAAAGCGAAAGCCAGTGATAAAATTGCAGCGCCACCACCAGCTAAAAAATGTCTGCGCGCTCGTCGCCCGCGGCAGCAGGAAAAGCTCTTGTTGCGCATCATTGGCTTCATTCACGCTGTCAGAAGCTGCCTGGGGCAGGCGCGGCATGGGATGCACGGATTCGCCGCCTCGAATAACAAAACGCAGCATGCGCGAAAACTCCGCGGCTTTTTGCTTGAGGTTATCGCCGGGCCAGGCATGCCACAGCGTTTCCAGCATGTAATGATTGGATTTATTCAAACCCACCACCATGATGGAGGGTGTTTTACGCCCCGGCGGCAATTGCGGCAGAATCTTCAGCACGCCGGCGATCAGGCGCTGGCCGAGCGCCAGGCCGCTGTCTTGTTTGGGATAAACGAAGGTGATGGGATAACGCGTCGCCTTATACGTCAAATTCACCATTTGATCGCTGCGGCTGACGCAAATGATCGCGCGCAACCCCGCGCCGGCCGCGCGATCAAACACTTCGCGGATGCGTTCTTCTTGCGAGACTGTGCTGATGAGAAAACCGGCGCGCTCGAAATTGACGCGCGACATGGTGAAGGGTTCGGTGACATCGCCTTGCACCATCGGCGCCAGAATGCGGTGACGATGCCCGCGCTGCGGTTTCCCGGTCCGATTATGTGCGGCGGCCGGGCTGGCAGCATGTTCTTCAAGCGCGGCCACCACGCCAAAATCACCGAGAAAATCCGTGCTCGCGGAAAACAACAGCTTGCTGAGGTCGCGATCGACGATGATCACGCTCGGGCATAATTCTTCAATATCAAGCTCGGGCGAAACGATTTTCTCAAAACGCCTGGTGCGCGGCTGT
>SZPB01000399.1 GCA_030263535.1 Cytophagia bacterium CHB2 | reverse complement strand
GGAGTAATAATCATTGAGAAATGAAACCACTTCCCGCGGCGAAAGTTGTTCGCTCATCGGCGTGAATCCCCGAATGTCGCAAAACAAAATGGCAATCGTTTTTAACTCGCCGGACAAGAGCGTGTCTTCCGAAGCCTTGAGCGTTTGTTCCACAACCATTTCGGGCACGTATTTGCGAAACAAGCGCAGCGTTTTCTCCTGCTCCTCGACTTTTTGCTGCAGCGTGCCGAGCAAGCGCCTGTTATGCTTCATCAAATCGGATAATTGGCGCGCATTCTCGATGGTCATGCGCAAATCGTTCTCATCCCACGGCTTGGTGATGTAGCGAAACACGCGGCCGGTATTGATCGCGCCGATAATCGCCTCCACGTCGCTGAAACCGGTCAGAATCATGCGAATCGTGTCAGGATACTCCGGCAGAATGCGCTCCAGGAATTGGATGCCGGTCATGCGCGGCATGCGTTGATCGGTGATGATGAGATCGACCTCGTGCTCCCGGATGATGTGCAGGCCTTCCTCCCCGCTGGTGGCGGTGAAAATTTCATAATCCCGCCGGAAAACGGCTTTGAATGAAATAAGATTATGCTCTTCATCATCGACATACAAAATCGAAAAATCTTTCTTACTCATTAGAGAGACTCCAGTTATTTCGCCGGCAAGGTGATGACAAACTCGCTGCCTTTGTCCGGCTCGCTATAAACTTCGATGTTGCCGTCGTGTTCCTCGATAATTCCATAGGTGATCGACAGCCCCAGGCCCGTGCCCTCGCCCACGTCTTTTGTCGTAAAAAAAGGCTCGAAAATGCGCTGCTTGACTTCTTTCGTCATGCCTTTGCCGGTATCCCGGATTGAAATCGTCACGATATCACCGTCAAAAGAGGTTTTAATGAAAATCTTGCCGGCGCCGGAAATGGCCTGACTCGCGTTCGAGAGAATGTTCGTGAAGACTTGATTGAGTTTGCCGGGATAACACATAATCTCAGGCAGCGCGCCAAAATCCTTGATCACTTCGACGCGATTTTTGAGCTGATGTTTCAGCATCAACAAGGTCGATTCCAGGCATTGGTTGACGTTCGCCGGCTTGCGTTCATCTTCATCGAGGCGGGTGAAATTGCGCAAACCTCTCACAATTTCCGAGGTGCGATGCGCCCCTTCTTTAATGCCGTCGAGCAGGCTGTTCACTTCCTGCTTTAAAAAGTTGAAATCGAGCTCTTCTTTTAGTTTTCGTGCGGCCGTGAATTGTTCCTGCAAATGCTGGCGCTCAATCGTTGCCTCATACTCGGCCAGCAGGGCAAAGAGATCTTCAAGATCGCGGCGCAACGGGTTGACATTTGATGAGACAAAATTAATCGGATTGTTGATCTCGTGTGCGATGCCCGCGGTGAGCTGGCCCAGCGAGGCCATCTTCTCGGATTGCACGAGTTGTTGCTGCGCCTTGCGGAGTTGATGCATCGTTCGTTCCAGCTCGCGGTTCTTTTGTTCGATCTCGGTGTTTTGCTGCGCCAAGCTTTGTGATTTTCGTTCCAATTCCAGGTTGCTGGCTTGCAGCTCTGTTTGCTGTTCCTGCAGCTTATCGGCCTGCCGTTGCATGTTCTCACGCGCTTCCCGCAGCGCCAGGGTCATTTGGTTGAAGGAATGTGAGAGATGGCCGATCTCATCCTTGCTCAGGCTTTCCAACTGCACGTTGAGATCGCCTTCGGCAATCTGCCCGGCTGCGGTTACCAAATTCCGCACGGGGATGGCGATCAAGCGCGCCAGTCCGGCGGCGATAAACGCCGAGGTGAGCACGGTAATAATCAGCCACGTAATCGAGATGTAGCGCGTCGCTTGATAGGTTTGTTCGGCGCGCACGGCCAGCGCGTAAGAGTCGCGTTTATTGATGTTCACCAGCGCGATCAAATCCGCGCTGAAATCGTCGAAGACTTGCTGCGCCTCGCCGTTCAATAAATTGACGGCTTGTTGCGTTTTACCGTCCTCCAAAAAATCAAAAAACGTAAAACTTAAATCCTGATAGGCTTCCCATTTACGATCAAAAGCAGTGTAGAGGCTGTCTTCCGTTTTTGAATGCGATTGCCGCTCTTCCGACGCGGCCTTGAGGCCGGCATAGGTGTCGAGGTTTTCATTGATGCGATCGATCAGCGCGATCATCATGTTTTTTTGTTTTTGCTGCGCCGCCTTTTCGGCAGTGAAAGCATGCTGCAACTGGCTGATGCGCAGCGCCGCCGTGTTGAGGTTCAAATCCGATATGGCAATGGCGCGCGGCAGGCGGTTGGCGCTGATTTCATCGATCTCCGCTTTAATTGCGCCCATTTTGGTAATGGCAAAAATATTGACCCCCGCCATGATGGCGAGAATCACACCGAAGCCCAGGGCTTGTTTGATGCCAAGCTTGAGATCACGAAATTTCATTGCACCTCAACTCGTGCGCGGCGAAAAGCCGGCCGGCTCACTTTTCGTTTCTCACAATCGTCAAAACGACTTTAACCCCGTCATGAACCCTGGCTTTGCTCACAAATCCGATGGCTCCGGGGGTGGCCGCGACTTTCTTCAAGACGTCCTCCTCCGAGAGCAAAGCCTGCGGCGGGTCGCCTTCGCCCATCAGCATTTTTTTCATCCAAATGGATTTCATGCGCGAAGCGGATTTGCCCAGAAATTCATAAAACACTTCTTTGATCGCGCTTTGCGGCTTGAGATCAAAGACCACCACCGGCGTTTTGTTGCTCCAGGTTTTGACTTCGCACGAAAAATAATCGAATAACTCGGACTGCGTGAGAGAATCCACCGGCGTTCTCTTGTGAACAATAACGGCAACCTGGGCGGGTGTGGGTTGAACCTCGGCCAGCAGCAGAAGAATCAGTATCGTTAGTATGCCTTTTATCATAATCTTCCTTCGGACCCGTGCTTGCTTTCAAAACATGGCGGAAACAGCCAGGAAATAGTAATACACTTTTTCCTCTTGCACGGCAGGCACGGTGAACTTGAATTGCGGGCGGCCGGCTTGCGCCTTCAAAAAAATGGTGTCGTTGAAATTGTAAGCCAGGCCCAGGGTCGGGGCAATCAGTTTGCGGTCCCGCGCCGGCAAAACCTTTTCATGGGTGACCCAATAGCCGGCATATGCAAAAAGCCGTTCTGCGAATTGATAACCCAGCGTGCCGTAGTAGAAATCCTTATCAAGATCGATTTCAGGATAATCGTCGTCATAAAAGACGCGAATGAATTCCGACTCCCACGACAACTTGCCCAGCAGAAATGAAAAATCACCGCCGAAGCGAAGGCGCGGTACGCTCTTGAAATCGGCAGCGGCGTACCTCGGAGTTCCAGCCGCAGCGTGCAAATCAAAGGCATCAAACGCGGCGGAAACGCCCACTTTGAGGTTGGTGCTGCGCAGTCCGAAACGCCCGCCCACGAGAAACGACTTTGTGGTATCCACGCCCGTTTGCCCGTACAACGGATCGCGATTGATGTTCGGGCTGTCGCCGATAAACAAAGCATAATCGAGTTTTTTCTCGCGCCACGGAATGAAGCCGTATGCCTGCACGAACGCGCGCGTCGGCACATATTCATAAATCGAAATCACTTCATTGAATGAAGCTTCATAAGCCAGAGGGCGGATGATGTAAGGCAGTAGCGGCGTACGATTCTTAATTTCATTGAGATTGTTGAAGGTGGGCACCTGCAAACCGAGCTTGAGCTTGAATTGCTTGCTGGCGCGATAATTCACCCATGCCTCTTCCACGCTGAATGCGCCCCAATTGCGAAAAGAAGAATAGGAATTCACCAGCTCGAAATTGACAAAGGCCGTCCATTTTTGCAGAATATCCCTCTGGAGAAATAAATTGAGCTGCTGCACGCTGAACGAGTTGGCTTCATAGGGGCGGTTGAGGCTTTTTTGATGTTCCAATGAAATTTGAAAATAACCGAAAACTTTGAGGCCGGATAAATCCGATTGCGCGTGCACGCCTGTGACAATGCCAGCCAGCAGGGAGGCGAATAATATTGTTTGAAAACTTCGTAACATCGGCACCTCTCCCTCATTCAAATTGATTTTCATTGTTTACCGAGCAGCGCGGAAAAGCTATCGAAGTTTTGTGGAAAAGTCAAGGCAAGGAGGCCATGCGGAGCAAATGAGGCGAGAAAATTTTGCAAAGCAAAATCCGTCAGGCGCGCAGGCTTTGGCTGAACGTCTGCACAAACGCAGCGACTTTGGCGCGGCCGGTTTCATCCAGCCAATGCTTTTCGATTTCATGCAGCAGCGCGCTGCCCACGATAACGCCGTCACAAGCGGAAGCGAGCGCCTGCGCTTCAGAGGCGCTGGCAACGCCAAAGCCGACCAGGATCGGATGCCGGATTTGCTGACGCAATCTTTCCAAAAAATCTTTTGCCTGCGCCGCCACATGCGTGCGCGCGCCGGTTACGCCGGTTATCGACACGGCGTAAACGAAGCTTGTGGTCATGCGATCAATCAATTCCAGCCGCTGCAAGGAAGTATTGGGCGAAACCAGATAGATCAAGCTGAGTCCGGCGGCCAGCGCGCGTTCGCGCAATGCCGTGCTCTCCTCCGGCGGTAAATCGGGAATGATCAAGCCCTGCACGCCGGCATTCGTCGCAGCTTGCACGAATTTTTCCATGCCGAATTTGAGAATGGGATTGTAATAACCCATAAGAATTATCGGCGCGCGCAGCAGCGGCGTTGCTTTCGCTGCCATTTCCAAAACGCTTTTGACGGTGACGCCGTTTCGCAGGGCAATCTGCGAGATGCGTTGAATCGTCGGCCCATCCGCCAGCGGATCGGAGAACGGCATGCCCAGCTCGATGAGATCGGCGCCGGCCTTATCGAGCAATTGCAGCAAGGGCAACGTCGCATCCGCCGTGGGAAAGCCCGCGGTGAGAAAGAGGGAGAGCAGTTTGCGATTGTTGCGGCGATGCTCTTCAAAATATTGTTGGAGGGATAAATTCATGCGCGCCTCTGAATTTTTAGTACCACGGCCAAGCCATTGCAGGAACATTATCAAAAACTGGCAAAATGAGGTAACATCCTATTCTTGCATTTTGAACGCAAAATCATTATTGTTGCGCCATTACACCGCCAATTGAATCGCTAATACCAATAGGACATCACACATGCCAATCATTCGCCCCATTTCCGAATTGCAAAATCGCGCCGCTGAGTTGCTGGAGTTTTGCCAACAACAAGATCAACCGATCTTTCTAACCGAAAACGGTTATGGCAGCGTTGTGCTCATGAATCAAGCAGTTTTTGATCGCATGCAATTAATGTCGAATCTGATGAATAAGCTCGAGGAGGCCAAACAGGCGGCTGCTTCCGGAGATCGGGGCATAACCCGGTCCGAGTTGCGCCGCCGGGCGCGCGCCAAATTAGCACGAGCACAGCAGAAATGAGTGCGTTGAGCCATCAAGCCCGGCTTCTGCGGCCAGCCCAAAAAGATTATTTTGAAATTCTAGATTATCTTCTCGAAAAAAATCCTAGGGCCGCTGAAAAGTTCGAAAGCAAATTTGACAACCTGCTGGAGCGCCTTGAACGTTTTCCATTTCATGGCAAGCTGCCAAATGATGAAACGTT
>SZPB01000398.1 GCA_030263535.1 Cytophagia bacterium CHB2 | reverse complement strand
GTTCACGCGCAAGCGGTACAAGTAAATTCCGCTGGGCACGCTTTGACCGGAATTATCTTTGCCATCCCACACCACGGAATGGCGGCCGGCGTTCATCGCGCCGGAAACCAGGCGGCGAACTTCCTGGCCGGTGATATTGTAAATCGCCAACTGCACAGCGCCCGCTTGCGGAATGCTGAAGCGGATGGTGGTGCTGGGGTTAAAAGGATTCGGATAGTTTTGTGACAATTCGTAATCCGTGATCGTCACCTCGGTTGCATCAACTTCGCCGCTGGCGCTGAGCTTGGGCCGCGGCAAATCAGAGGTATACGAATGCGGCACGAGAATCACTTTTTCTTCCACCGAGATGGCTTTGGCCACGATGGAGCCTTTGAAAACGCATTCTTCTCTGAGATCGACTTCGGCATTGGGCGCGATCAACCAGCCCTGAACGAATGACTCATCTCCGATCTTGACCTCTTTGTGCTGCAGCGTCGTGAAGGTTACTTGATTGCTCGCAGCCGGGCCCTGCGGGGTGATGTTGATCTCAACTTCCTTTTCGAATTCGAGCTTGCTGACGACGTTGATATTCACCGGCCCGTTGGCGACATCAATCGAAATCACCGCGCCGTCATCGCATTCGAGCTCATCGATAAAGTAATCGCCGGAAGTCAAATACAACGTTCCGCGGCTTTCGACTTCGATTTCGCCGTAATTGCCGGGAGGCAGCGTAAGCGAGCCTTTCTTGGGTACTCTTTCTTTCCCGCTTTGGGGCGCGGTGAAAACCGGTGTAGGCAAATTGATGTTGGCCACCGTCGCCGGCGCAACCGCTTCACCCGTTACCGTCGCCCGGCTGGAAATATCGAGATAAATCCCGGCATACACATTCCCGTCGATGGTATTATACTTTTCGATATCGATGTACTTTACTGCTGTCAAGTTGCCGGTGTGCTTGCTTCGGTCGCCTTTATCAAAAATGATTTTACCATTGGAATGAATGTCGCCCTGCGAAAACTTGTGGCCGTCAATTTTGACATATTCATCTGCGAATAAAACATAACCCCGCGCAATGGCCAGGCGCGAGAACCCGCCGACGCCGCCTTTGCTGATCGTTTTTGTCGAAGACACCACGTTACCGCCAAGGAACTCCCAGGTCGGATCAGCGGCAATTTGGGCCATTCCTTTCACCGGCGCCGCATTGGCCAGTGCCACGGCGTCATGCGAAATAAATAAAGCCAGATCCGCCTCCGGCACGCCTTCAATCTCGGACTCGTCGTAGCGAAATTCGACCGTAGCGTTGAGGTTTTGATTGTTGGTCGGAGTCACATCAAAAAAGCGCGGTGTGCTGATCTTGTTGGGATTGATTTGCTGCAGCTCGTTGCCGCGCGCAATCGTGGTCGAACCCAGCGGAACAGCAGTTTTAATGGTTAGCCCCAGGTTGGCGACGTTTTGTCCCTGGGTCAAATCATTGAGCGTGCGCGTCACCGTGAGATTGCCGCCGCCGCCAATGATGATATTTCCGGGCGTCTCCACCAGGGTGGCGTATTCGCCCAACGTGATCACGTTGCCGTTTAAATTGAAGTCGCCGTTGAGCACGCTCAGCGTGCCGGTGAGCGTGATGCTCTTACTCAACGTGACGCCGGCGGGATTGTTGATAGTGAGATGATGCACCACATCCGGCAATTCGTCGCCGGTGACGATGGGCGTTGTGCCTTCGTATAAAATATCGTCCGAGCGTGAAGAAACGTAACCGTCGCCGCTGCCGCCGGAATACTGCGCAAAAACCAGCGGCGCAGTGAGCAACAGGGCGCTGAGCAGAGTGAACGTGGCAAATTTTGTTTTCATTTGTATTCTCCGAGCAAGTGCCCCCGCCTGCGCGGGCGGCTCATTGCGATAATATTATCGGTCAATTCCGTGGTCTACACACAACTGTGAGAGTTGATCGGATGAGCTTACGGCGCGGTGCGCACGCACCGGAAACCGAAATTTTTGAACCGTATCGCATCCGGCGTTGCCGCGCAAGCGCGATCACCGACGCGCAACAGGGAGGCATTCTCCGTCCACGCGCCGCCGCGGAATCCTGAGCCTTCGGCGCCGGTCACGCCTTTGGCCGGATTGGCGTCGATGCCCGGCCAATCTTCATTGGTGGCATTGCCTTCAAAACCCGCAGTGGCGGTGAGGTGACCGTCCCCGTGTGTGCCGGTAAAAGTACGCCCCTTCTCTCGACCCACGGTAACAACGCGTTCCCAAACATTGCCGCTCAATTCCATGGCGCCGGTAAATGAAGCGCCCGCTTGCGCCCGGCTGCCGCCGGAGGCCGCCGCATAAATGCCGCCGCGCACCGGGCCGTTAATACCTTTATCGAAATTCGCATTTGCCTCGCCGGGAGTGGCCGTTTCACTTCCGCTGCCGTCAATGCCATTGTGGCCGGTTTGTTTTTTGATATCATCATCGCCCCACGCATATTCTCCCGCCACAACCTCTTCCTTGCCGCGACAGGCTTTTTCAAACTCAAGCTCTGTCATGGGCCGCAGGCCTGCCCAATCTGCATATGCTGCGCCGTCTTTCCAGGAGAGAAAATTGCATGCGCGTTCCGGCGCCGTTGCCGCGAACACCGGATGATTGCCCGTGATCGCGCCGCGAAAGGCGCTATAATCAGTCTCGCCGGCAAGCGTGCGCCGCGCGGCTTCTGTGCTGGTCAACAAATTCAAAAAGTCGGCATATTGGCCTTGGGTGATTTCATACTTCATCACATAAAATGCCGCAAAGCCTTTGGGAAATTCCGCAGGCAGGATCTTGCTGATGCTATCATCGAAATCGTCTTTGTGGGCCATGCCTTTCGCATTGTTATTGCCGAGGCTGTTTGCGCCGCCGCCGCCCAGAGTCAACGCATCTTCACTTGTGACGGCAAAGGGCTGGCTGCTTTTTCCTGATTCAAACTGACCCGTAATGCCGCTCGGCGAAACATCGCCGACCGAAAAACTCCCGGCCGGCACCCAAATCATCTCGATCGCCAGCACACTGACAATTGTGCTGCTAGTAATGCCTGTCAAACCATCGGCGCTGTAATTCCAGCGCAAACCAACGCCCTCCCAGTTGTTGGAGCCGGCGCCGTTCTGCGCGCGGAAGATGAATGCGCCTTTGCCGTCCGGCGCGGCTTGCAGGGCCGCCGGAATACCGTTATCGACGGTTACGCCATGATCGCTGTTATGCGAAGAAAGCGTGGCATGCTGCCAGACGCTGCCGCCGTCGGTGCTGTATTTCACAAACACCCAGGCAGCATCATAGTTGAACGGCTTGGCCTGGCCGGCGCCGGCCAAATCATTCCGCCACGAGTTATCCCAACTCAAGTCGAATTGGATCAAAACATGACTGCCCGCCACATCATTTTTGAGCGCGACATGTTTGACCGCGAGGTTATTGGCACGCGCGCTTATACCAGCCAAGCCAAACATAAGCGCTGCCAGCGGGAGCAAAGGTTTTTTGCCAAGCATCATGGGTAATTCTCCCTGAAAAGCATTTGAATAACGAATGAATTATTAACGTCAGGTGCGGGTAACAATAGCTAGTTCGAAGGTAAGGCACAACAAAAATCTATTGAGGAGAGAGTCCTTCTCATGGTCTGTATCAGCGGGGATTTACCTTGAAAGCTCACGGTCTGCGTAAAGAAAAATTATCTTAATTTCGACTTAGGCCTTGCGCCTGAAACAAAGTTCAACTAAAATGTACGCACATTTGTTACGGGGATCCGTTGTTTGAAAAAACCGACAATAGGCGACCCTTAAAGCAAATAGGCTTTATGAAAAACCGGGCTGCAACAAGCTTCGACAGGCTTCGACAGGCTTCGACAGGCTTCGACAAGCTCAGCCTGCGCTGAAACCAAACGTTTTCACTCTTCCCAAAATTTGTTGAGAAGAAAACATGCCCAATACCTATGATGCCATCGTGATCGGCGGCGGCCATAACGGCCTGGTGAATGCAGCTTATCTTGCACGCAGCGGCAAGAAAGTTTTGGTGCTTGAACGCCGCCCTCTCGTTGGCGGCGCGACGGTTACCGAAGAGATTTTTCCCGGCTTCAAATTTTCGGTTTTTTCTTATGTCATCAGCCTGTTTCGCCCCGAGATTATTCGCGATCTCGATCTCCCCAAGCATGGTTTGACGATTCTGCCTTTAGCGAGCACGCTAACGCCGACGCCGGAGGGCAACTATCTGTATCGCGATTGGGATCACTACCGCACGCTGCGCGATATTGCGCGGCACTCGCCGCGCGACGCCGAGGCCTACGATGACTACGGCCGCACCATGTATTTCATGGCAAAGGCCGTGAAATACATGCTCGGCATCGTTCCTCCTGATCCGGCAACCTTTCATCCCAAAGATTTGATGGGACTGGCCAATCTCGGCAAACATGTTTTGGGATTGGGTGAAGAAAACATTTATACCCTTACGAAACTGATGACCATGAGTTCGGCGGATTTTCTGGAAGAATGGTTTGAAGCCGAGGTGTTGAAAGCGACACTGTCCTCGAGCGGCATCATCGGCACGTTTCTCGGCCCGCGCTCGCCGGGCACGGCTTATGTTTTATTGCATCATTACATGGGCGAAATTGACGGCTCGTTTCGTGCCTGGGGCTTCGCCAAGGGCGGCACCGGCGGCATTGCAAATGCAATTGCAAACGCCGCCACCGCATTGGGCGCGGAGATTCGCTGCCATGCGCCGGTAGCGCAAGTTATCACGAAGCACGGGGTTGCGGTGGGTGTGACTTTGGAAAACGGCGACGAATTTCATGGCAAAGTCATCGTCTCGAGTCTCGACCCCAAGCTGACTTTTTTAAAATTGGTTGATCCGTCTTTGCTGCCTGAAGAACTCACTGCGGCCATTCGCCATTTCAATATTCGCGGCTCTTCGGCAAAAGTGAATTTGGCGTTGGACGCCGCGCCCAATTGGGCGTGCCTGCCGGGCGATGGGCCGCATTTGCGCGGCGCCTTCTCCATCAGTCCGAGCCTCGATTATCTTGAGCGCGCATATGATGATGCCAAATACGGCCGTTTCTCACGCCGGCCTTACATTGACATCATCCTGCCCTCGATGATTGATCCGGACATGGCGCCGCCGGGTAAACATGTCATGTCATGCTTCGTGCAATATGCGCCGTATCAATTGCGCGAGGGTACCTGGGAGCAGCAACGCGAAGCGCTCGGCGATACGGTAATCGACACGTTATCGGAATACATTCCAAATCTCAAAAACATCATTTTGCATCGCCAGGTAATGACGCCGTGGGATATCGAGCAAACCACCGGGCTTTCGCAAGGCAACATCTTTCAAGGTGAGTTGACGCTTTCGCAATTGTTTTTTTTGCGGCCGGCAGCCGGCTGGGCAAAATACCGTACGCCTATTCGAAATTATTATCAATGCGGCTCAGGCACGCATCCCGGCGGCGGCATCACCGGCGCGCCGGGGAAGTTGGCGGCTTTGGAGATTTTGAAAGATTGGAAGTAATCTTAAGCAATGCGAAAATGATCGTGCATGTTACGAGAGCCAAGAATGCCTAAATCCTACGACGTCCTCATCATCGGCGCGGGCCATAACGGCCTGGTTGCTGCTGCTTATCTGGCGCAAGCGGG
>SZPB01000397.1 GCA_030263535.1 Cytophagia bacterium CHB2 | reverse complement strand
GCATCAGCCAGGGGTGCGGATAGGAAGAGAGTCCTTTGGTCTCATGTAACTCGTGCCGGAAGTTATCAACCTGCTCCAGTTTCAGGCGTCCTTCAAGGAAGGCGCGCGCATCATGCAGGTTTTTGTCGCTCCAATTGGCTATGCGCTCACGCAGCTTCTGAGCCTGTTCCAGGCTTATATCAGTCATTTTTCACCCCGCTCTTTTCAAACTCGAAATGCGCCACGAGGTGCTTGATGAATTCACGGCACAAATCCAAATGCAGGAGGCGCTTTTGCGTCTCTTCGGCTTTGTCGGGATGACTTTGAAAAAAAGCCTCGACAGTTTTATCACCGCGCAATTCTTCCAAAACTGCGGCGAGGTTGGCTCCCGTGCTCCACGTGCCCCGCCCGACGCGCATGCGAATGTAATCCAAAATATCGCCGACGCTGTCAGTTGACCAGGCCAACGACTCCAGGCCGCGCAGGCCGCTTTTAGTCAGCCGGGTTTGCGCAAATTCCCTGGCAAAACGCTGCGCTTCGCCGCTGCCTTTTATGCCGGCTTGGGGCAGCGCGTAATGATCGCCCAGATTGGCAATGAGGCGGCGGCGGTCCATCTCAAAAGAAAAATTTTGTGAGCTCATGTTCTTCTCCGTTAGGCATACTTGACATGAAAAGGATGGCAAACCGTGATTTGTCCGAACCCTTCGGCCCGTCTTTCTCCCACACCGGACATTTCCAGGGCGCGAAGTTTCGTTTTTATTTCTTCTGAATTTTCCCGCGGCGCACGAAAGCCGAATACGGAGCCGCGCGCCAAAACGGCAGTATCCGGTTTGGGCAGGCCTTGCGCAGCATTCCATCCGGCAACGATGGCTTTGCTCAAAAATTTCGCGACCATTTGCACTTCATCCCCGAGGCCGAAATCACCCGGCGCTGCCGCGCTCAACAGCGGGCGGCCCAATGCGTCTTTCAGAATGAGATGACTGTTGAGAGTGATGCTGAAATGGCAGAAGCGCTTTTCTTGATCACTGAACTTGCCGGTGAACTCTTGCCATCGGGTCTCGAAGTCACTTTCGGCATCAAGCATGTTACGTGAATCAATGCTCAACTCACCCAAGCCGCGCGTGCGCGCCTTGCCAATACTGAGATGCTCGCGGTTGTGAACAATTTTTTCGACCTCGGCAAACAGCCTATCAGCGTTGGGGGAATCCGAGGCTAGCGTGCCGATGAAATATAAGTGGCGTTTCTCTTTCTCCAACTGCGGTTTGGCGGTCAACATGTCATAGGAAAAAAGCTGGCCATGAGTTGCCGTGCCGCGCGGCCGGGAAATGCCGACGTGCATGCGCAACTGGCGGCGCGGGTTGGCTTTCACTCTGGCTTCCAACGATTGCATATACACGCCGGCAAGCCGGTCGAGGCGTTCGCCGCAACTGCACTTTCTCGACTCCATATTCGACTGCTCTCGGGCCAACAGCCTTTCGAATAAGCGATCGTGCAAGCTGGTTTCGTGCGCCAGGCCATGGCGTTTGCAAGCCGCGGCGGTAGCGGGCAAAAGCAGCGGCGCATTCGTTCGATCGCCCGGCAAAAAATCGCTGAACCGTATCTCTTCGGAAACAAAAATGCGCTGGAAGAGATCATGCTCGGTTCCGATTTTGTTGATGAAGATTTCTGCAAATGCGCCGCGCACTGCGCTGCCGGGCAAATAATCGAGCGTCTTCACAAATTGGCTGGTGGCGCGCGATTGCAGAATCGCGATGGGCGCTTCCGCCTTCAGGACGTATTTCATTTTCTGTGTTAGCATTATTCGCCTCCTCGACGGCTCAGGCGTGCAATTTCCTGCAGAACTTCGTTGACGGGAACGTCCTTCTCATCAATCCTTATATTCTGATCCAGCGTTAAGACACACTGGCCTGCGCCGCGGCTTTTGCTGCCACCGACGAAGTTCAGCAGCTTGAGGGAGGCGCAGAGTAGAATCAATTCGTTTGAAAAACTTCCACCCGTACTGGGCGTCCCTAGCTGCCAGCCGCGCACGCGCCCTTTAAAACGCAAATTCTCGACCGTGTTTTGCACCGTAAACAAATGCTTTGCGAGAGCGATCCCGCGCGGCCGGGAAAGCTGAACTTGGGTTCGGGCATAGAAGAAATCATCTGCCTCCTGCTGCCGCTCAACTTTGATTTCCTTAAGATGCTCGTCACAGGCTTGCGCATCACGCCAAATCAGGCCGGTCTGGCCGCTCATGGAAGAGTAGCCGGCGGCGCCAAAAGTGCGGCATATCAGACACGGATTCTTCTGACGACCGCGTGCCGGACACATAAAATCCGGATGGGGTCCATTGCAGATGTCGTCATGGCCGAGGGTTTTCGCCAGGCGTTCGGCCATATCGCGTACGCGGCCTTTCAATGTCGAAGCCGGAATGTAAGGAAGGCCGTTCAAATCTTGCACAACGGTACGGTCAATTTGTCCGCTGGGAAAACCCGAGCCAATGGCCATCGTGCCCGGAAGGGTGATGGTAAATTGCAGGTCGATTTTCGTGCGGGGTGCAATGGTTCTGTTCATCTCAAGCTCCTTTCTCGACGAAGCGGTAGAGATCGAGCAAGTCCACGAACGCGCTGAAAAGCTTTTCACCTTGACCGTTCGCTTGTTTTTCTGCCGGCCGTGACCAGGGCCAGACATTCGCTTCTTTGTCTTTGAATTCAACAAGATCCTTGTCAGTAAAAAATTCTTTGAGAAGCTGTTGTTGTCTCAAATTACGCAGCCGGCCAACCATGTGCAGCGCCGCCATCGTGCCTTCAACCGTCGAATTGCTCATGCACGCTTCATAAACCATCTGTAATTGGCTGGCTGGCATGTTCTCTTTCTTAAAATCCCTCGCATATTGCAGCAGCGTTGACATTTGCAGATGTGTATATGGCCGATGATAGGGTACCGCCGCGCGGGCTGATTCAAGGTCGATCATGCTGCCGGTGACGACCTGGTAATCGATCACACCACAATCATACAGCGGCGAGGCTTTTTTCTTGGCGTTTTTGAGGAGGTCCTCTCCGATATCAGCCAGCGCGGGGATTGGGAAGTTGCTGTGGCACAGGACGACGCCGGCGCACATAGTGAGTTTTTGAGACTGCATCCCGGTGCCCTCCAAGATCTTTGGGGAAGCTTCTTCGAAGCGGCGTAAAATCTCAATCGTCACTGGCATCGCCATTTTCGCCGTGGTGAAAAGCATCAAATCATCGCCGCCAATGAGAACGATCTCGAAGGGAAGCACGTCTTGATAAATCTTGCCATGCTGTAGCAAGGCATCATAAATAAGCTTTTCGATGGTCGTTTTCAGTTCCTTTGAGTAGTCTTTGTCCTGCTCTGGAGAATCGATTTCATCAAACAACATTCCCATGCGATTGCCGTCGATCTTGATGAACCCAACGTAGCCAGAGCCATCCACCTTGCCCAGTTCATTCAGATCTTTCGGGAGTCTTGCGTTATACCAGGCATGTGAAGGACCAATATGGTTTTTGAATTTTCTCAAATACCCTTCATACCGCTCCTCCGAACCTTTTTCACGTTTTTTGTAGCACGCCAAACAGAGCAAGTCGCCACTGCGATCCTCATTGAAGCGTTTTTCTGCGGGAAGCTGACCACAGGAAGCGCAAGGCCGCATGTATGGCTCCAACGGGAGATGTGCCAACTCAGCCTTGGAAGATTTTTTCTTCTGCATTTGTCGGACTGCTGCAGATTTGAGAGCTTTATACCAGTTATGGTCGCCTGTTTTCGTTCCCTCAACCCAAACTGCTGTGATGCTGCCGGTTTCGGTTTTTTCTCTGAATTCATTTTCAATTCTCCTTGTCAGCGCCTCTGCGCTTTCTTGATCCTCGGCGAAATAAGCACCCCCGCCTCCGGCGCCGTATATTTTATTGGAGTTTTCCAGTTTGGCAGGCCTTTGCTCTTCGATTTCAAGAAGAATGGCGCTTGCTCCGCGAATTTCCTTTAGACTGTTCGTGGCAAAGACGTAATCTTTGATGCGATCAGTATCGAAGGAGACCATCCAATGCTTATTTGTATCGGGCATGTTAACCTCCAGTTTAAATTGTTTGAGCTTTCAAAAATAATGAAATTTCACCCAAAAACATCATCGACAACGTTGTCAAGCAAATCCGAGAACCAATTCGCAATTTTGGGAAGGAAAGCAGCAAGTCGTCCCTCCAAAGGCGAAGACAAGCTGTTGATTTTTGGTATTACCCAGGCGCCGCCTCCATGATTGATATTTTTTGCCCGTCAAGTTTGATGCCATAACACTTTCTGCCGCGCTTGCCTTCGGCAGAAATCATGTAAAATGGAACAAGATAAGACGGCAGCAGTTCCCGTCGAATCTGGCTGTTGATGCGGGCGCGGGTCTGCAGCACCCAGCTCATGGGCAACTCGCCTTTTTCCAAAACTTTTTCGACAAAACTCGCGCGCATCTGGCCGCTGGGATCGAGCCGGTCGAAGCGTTGCAGCAACCCCTCGCGCAGGGCGCTGCCAAAATACGGACTTTATGCCGGTTCGAAATAGGCCGCGAAGTCTTCAACTTGAATATGCCGTGGACGGCTGCGGCTGCGCCCGGCAAAGTACCAATACAAGCAGAAGCGCTGGGGTTGCAGAAAGATTTCGTTTTTGCCGATGCGCAACGCATGTTTGTTGACATCCAAAAGAAGTTGCGGCAACACCAGAGATTGATCGAGATTACTTTGCACCCATTCCAGCAGTTGGCGATAGCCGGCCGGTGACTGGTTCGGATCGATCTGCATGCGCTCGCGCAAGCGGATAAACGGAATGTCGATGAGATCGATATGCGCATTGCCAGCGTCAAGTGTGCGGCCATCTCCCAAAACAATGGGTGTTGCGCGGGGCGGGGGATAATAAAATCCACCGTGATGCTCGAGTTCCGGCGGGTCGACCAGCACGTGATAAAGCGCGTCTTGCGGCCGCGCCAGCAGTTGCAGCGCCAGCGCGAGATAGGTACTCATGGTCTTGCGGCCGCCGGCGAGCGAACAATGCAAAACGAGATTGGGATCTGCCGTCTTTTTCCACAGCTCACGCAGGATCAACTCCAGAAATGTTTCACTGTGCTGGCGCGTGCGAATATCCGGAATCGGCATGAGATGATCTTCCGCCACAATAATGTTCTCCGGCGCAAACCTAACCTGGCCGCATGCGGCCGGGTAATCTTGCTGCAATTGGTAAAGTTGGCCGTGCACCGGATCGAGAAGCTTTTGGATTGCATCCTGCCAGCCTTCATGCGTTGAAACAGCCCACACCTCGTGAATGGGAATTCGGCGAACGACGCACAGCGCATACAGCGTCTCGGTCAAAATTTGCGGCGTGCGGCCGAGGACGGCAAAGAGGATGTGATGATGAGATAATCGCATTGATCATTCGTTGTGATTTCGCCCACACCACCACTAAGAGTCGTAAGCGCCATGAATGGCGCTGGAATTTGAGGGCGCATTAGCGCTCTTCCCAATTTTAGCCGCGCGATTCATCGCGCGGTGGGCATAGCATCGTCCAGCGATGAACCGCCGGGCTAAAAAATGCAAGCGCCAGGAATGGCCCTAAAATTTGAGGGCGCATTAGCGCTCTTCCCAATTTTAGCCGCGCGATTCATCGCGCGGTGGG
>SZPB01000396.1 GCA_030263535.1 Cytophagia bacterium CHB2 | reverse complement strand
CCTGGGGCCGTTCTTTTTGCAGTTGCCACCCACCTTCAGCCGGCGGGAATTTTCACCGCTCGCGCATTTTCTCAAAACCCTGCCGGCTGAATTCGAATACGCCGTAGAAGCGCGCCACCCGGATTTTTTCGACGAAGGCGAGTGTGAAGCGCGATTCAATGATCTGCTGCGCACGCACAACATGGCGCGCGTCATTTTCGATACCCGGGGCTTGCATGCCGCGCAAGCCGCGCCGGGTGATCTTGTCACCCGGGATGCGCAGCGCCGCAAGCCCAAGGTTCCGGTGCGCTTTCTCGCTACCAATCAGCGACCGTTCGTGCGCTTTGTGGGCGATCCCCTCATTGAAAAGAATGAAGCATATCTTCAGCAATGGGCCAAACAGGTGGCGCAATGGCTCGACCAGGGATTGCAGCCGTTTGTGTTCATGCACGCGCCGGACGATATTGATGCGCCGCGGGTGGCGCGCTATTTCCACATGCTGCTGCGCGCGCTTTCTGAGAACGCCGGAAATCTGCCGGCCTGGCCGTGTGAGAAAGAACAAAATCAATTACAGTTGTTTTAGCGTGTGATGCGTGCGCCGTGGCATTTTCAACTTCACGGCACGCAAAAAAAGCAAGCGCAAATATTCGAATCGCGCGCACTTGTTTTTTACAAAGGGTTTGTTTAGTTTTCGCGCAACACCAGAACAGCTCGAACGTTCCGTTAAACTTGTCCGTCTCAAATCAAGTGGCGGGCGGGCGAAATCTCGTTTTAACTTTTTGCAGAAACTAGATCCGTTCCATTCAAATTATCCTATGAAGATTCGCTTCCGAAGAAGAAAACAGCCGCGTCTTGCCGTGTTGCGTTTGGACGGCGTGCTGGATGAGAGTGGCGAGGACCCCATTCCGCGCCGGGTTGTGACGGCATTGGAGGAAGCCAAGGACATTCATGCGCGCGCGTTGCTGGTGCGCATCAACTCGCCGGGCGGCACGGTGGGCGCAACCCAGGAAATTTACGACGCCATCAGCCATTTTCGCGAGGAAGCCAAAGTGCCGGTGGTGGCTTCGATGGGCGAGGTGGCAGCCTCGGGCGGTGTTTATGTGGCGATGGCGGCGGAGCGCGTGCTGGCCAATGCCGGCACCATCACAGGTTCGATTGGCGTGATCATTCAATCGCGCAATCTCAGCCAGCTTTTGAACAAGGTTGGCGTCGAGATGGAAGTGGTGAAGTCCGGCCAGTTCAAAGATACCCTGACCTTCTTTCGCGGCATCACCGCGGAGGAACGCAACATGCTGCAAGAGTTGATCAACGACAGTTACGAACAATTCGTCGAAGCGGTGGCCAAGGGCCGCAAGCTCGAGCCGGAGAAAGTGCGCGCATTTGCTGACGGCCGCGTGATGACAGGCCGGCAAGCGCTGCAACACGGCTTGATCGACGAGCTGGGCAGCTTCGAGCGCGCGGTGGAAGTGGTGAAAGGCATGGCAAATCTCACGGAAGAGCCGCAGCTTGTCGAAATCGGCCGCACGCGCAAGCCCTGGTACGAACGCTTGACACGCCGCTTCCTCGGCCAACTCGAATGGAACACCACAATGGCACGTTTGCGCGGGATTCCGCTTTACTTGATGCCGAGGTAAGGCACACGCAAAACCAGGATTTCAGATTTATCATCAAGGAGATTGCTTTGCTCAAATCACTGATTGGATTCCTGCATCTTGTTTTCTTGGTCAGTTCGATTTCAGCCCAGTCGCTGCCCAACGGCCAGGCCGCCGCTGATTCACCGAAATGGGTTGCGCCCAAAGCGCTTTATCTCATGGGCAATGCTGAAATCGATACGTTGATTCGCCGCGTCACCGCGAGCGAGCCGGAGTTGACGCGCCGTATCGCCATTTACTCGGAAGTTGCGAAAGGCACGCCGTACGCGCTGTTTTGCCTCGGTGAAGGCCCGAACGCAAAGTATGATCGCGACCCGTTGATCGATTTCTCCCGCGCGGATTGCGTGACGTTCACCGAGCAAATTCTGGCGATGGCGATTTCGGACAACTACGAGCATATGTTCAATAATCTGCAGCGCATTCGTTATCACCGCGGCGCAATCGATTTACGCACGCGCAATCATTTCACGCATGCGGATTGGGTTCCCAACAATGCCTGGCTGTTGCAGGATGTCACGGCGTCAGTCGGCGGAAAACATTGCCGCGAGATGACCAAGACCATTGATCGGCGCAAGTTGCTGAGCGATCTCGGCGTGCCGGAGAGCGAGCAGGCAGCGATTCCACCGGCGGAAACCATGACGATCAAATACATTCCCGAGCACAGCCTGTTGGCGGTGCAAGACAGTCTGCAAACCGGCGATTTGTTCAGCATTATTCAAAGCGCGCCCGGCATTTTTTCCGCGCACATGGGACTCATCATTCGCCAGGAAAACGGTGAAGTTTATTGCCGGCATGCCTCCTCGCGGCCGGAGGCGAAGCAGGTCATCGACGAACCCCTGAGCGCGATGGTGGCACAATTGCTAGCCAATCGCAAGCGCGTTGGCATGGCGTTTCTGCGCGTCACGTCCGCTGGCAACCTCGCGGAACCACCGGCTGCAACACCTGTTGAACATGAAATCAAACATTGAGACAATTTATTTTGTGTCGAAGATGTTGGCGATCGCGGTATCCTCCGCATTCGCGCAGCACACGGACGGCTATGTACGGCAGCCGGCCTTCGATGTCGCGCACTACGCGCTCGATCTCACGCTTTCTGATGCCAGCAACATCATCAGAGGAGAGGCCACGGTCAACGTGATCATCCGGGATGCAACGGATTCGACGCTGCATTTAAATTTGAAGGGTCTGGAGGTCACCAGCGTCACCAGCACGAATCGTGCGCTGGCATTTGCGCGTGTGTCTGACGGCTTGCTGGTACATCTGCCGCAAACGGTTGCCAACGGCGATACGTTGCCGCTCACCGTTGCTTATGCCGGCGAACCGCAAGACGGCCTCATCATCCGCTCCAACAAATTCGGCCGGCGTTCGTTTTTTGCGGACAACTGGCCTGATCGCAGCCGTTATTGGTTCCCGAGCGTCGATCATCCTTCGGACAAGGCGACTGTCGAGTTTCGCGTCACACTGCCGTCGCGCTACACCGTGGTTGCCAACGGTCGCTTGCAGGATGTCTCCGATGAAAGGAATGGCAACAAATCCTGGCACTGGATTGAACGCACGCCGATTCCGACCTACTGCATGGTTATCGGCGCCGCCGAGTTTGCCGAAACCTCGGTGTCATCGAGTACAGGCGTGCCGATCACATTTTATACCTTCAAGGAAGATGCGCCCTATGCGCACGAGAATTTCGGGCGCGTGGCGGAGATGATGGCATTCTTCTCTGAAAAGATTGGGCCCTTTCCGTATGAAAAACTGGCGCTGGTGCAGTCGTCGACGCGCTATGGCGGCATGGAAAACGCCAGCGCCATTTTTTTTGCCGAGAGCAGTTTTGGCAAAGGCAAAACCATCGAAGGCACAACCGCGCATGAAATCGCGCACCAATGGTTTGGCGACGCCGTAAGCGCGGCGGACTGGCATCATGTCTGGTTGAGTGAAGGGTTCGCGACTTACGGCGAAGCGCTGTTTTACGAACATGCGGAGGGCCAGCAGAAATTTCGCGAAGTTATGCGGCGCTCCCGCGATAATTATTTTCGTTTTGCCGAACGCGCCGGCGGGCCGATCCTTGACACGACGATCACGAACTACATGCAGCTTCTCAATGCCAACAACTACGCCAAAGCCGCTTGGGTTTTACATATGTTGCGCAACGTGATCGGTGAGGATAAATTTTGGCCGGGCTTGGCCGCGTATTATCGCCAGTTCAAAAATGGCACCGCTCTGACCCAGCATTTTCAAGCCGTGATGGAAAATATTTCAGGAAAACCGCTGGATTGGTTCTTTACGCAATGGTTGCAGCAACCGGGTTATCCCAAGCTGGAAGGACAATGGTTTTGGGATTCTTCAGCGAAAACCGTCGAGTTGGAGCTTCGCCAAATTCAAGCGGGCGAACCTTTTTATCTCCCGCTCGACATTGCCTCACAGCCGGGAGATTCTGAAAAGCTTAATTGCGAGATGAAAGAGAATTATCTGCGGTTTGTGTTCTCGGCTGATATGCCGCCGGCAAAGCTCGAGATCGATCCTGACGAAAAAATTTTGATGACGGTCAATCTGACAAATGAAATGCCGGCGAAAGCCAGCAGTCAATAAGTTCGTTTGCCCAGGATTATACAAACACGCGGACACAACAGATTCGACTCTCATGCCGTGAACGGGAGGCGTGATGCAAATCACAGGTCATATCAATGAAGACTTGGTGATGGCAATGTATCTCGGCAATCTTGCGGCCGAGGACCAGCAGCGCTTGCAGCGGCATGCTTCCGAATGCCCGATTTGCAAGCGCGAGCTTACGACTTATCGTGAAGTGCTGTCCGGCCTGGAGGCGCTGGCTTTGAAAGTGGGCGGGCAGCAGCGCGCGGCGATTTCACGCGCAACCCTCAAGCAGCAGATGCGCAAACGGCAAATTTATTATGATCTGCTGCATCACCCGCTCGTCGGCCCCATGTGGATTGCCAGCACGGCAGCCGGCATATGTCTGGCCAAATTTTCCGAGCGCACGCCGTTTGAGATCGAAGAATTTTTAAAAGCGCAACAGCCGGAGGCCTGGATTGTACGCGACAAGAACGCGACAGCAACGATCATCGCCGAGTTGCGGGATTATCTGCAAAAACGGCTGACGCAATTTTCCACGGCCATCGATTGGCGCTTTGTGCCGGCCGGGTTCAAGCGCGAGGTTTTGCAGGTGGTGAGCAAAATCCCTTACGGCCAGGTTTGCACCTACGGCGAAATCGCGGAACGCCTGGGAAATCCCCGGGCGGTGCGCGCGGTGGGCCAGGCGTTGGGCGCCAATCCGATTCCGATATTCATACCATGTCATCGCGTCGTGGCGAGCAATGGCAAGCTGGGCGGCTTTGCCGCGGGCGAAAATCTGAAACGCCGCTTGCTCGCATTGGAAGGCGTGCGCTGGCCCAACGTCACGAAGCAATTGGATCTTTTTATTATTGTTTGAGAACAATCGCGGCGGCGCTCGGTGTTGGCGTGTGTTGCCGTGTTTCGTTAAGGTATTTTACCTTGCAAGTTCCTGGGGCATTCCTTACTTTTCCCGCCAGTTCATTTCGTTCGGTTTATTTTCTAGGAGAAATGTATGTATTCGAAACGTCTCGGGGTAGCAGCCGCTGTTATATTGGCCGCAAGTTTTCTCACCTTCCACCACAGCTTTGCGCAAACTTCGCTTTATGAAAATCTCCTGCAGGATCAAGGTGTGATCACCGGAGGCGTGGGCGTTTCCGTCATTGACGGGCAATCGTATTTCACCATGTCGCTGCGGCCGGATCTGGCGTTCGGCAAATGGGGCGTGGGGCTGGATATTCCACTGCGTTTCGATGTTGACACGGGCAACCTCCGCAACGAGGATTGGGATCAAGGTTACGACTATTTGCGGCTTTTTCGCTATGTCCGCTACAGCCGCAAGCGCAATCCCGATCCGGTTTATGCGCGCGTGGGCAGCCTCGATGCGGCGCGCCTGGGACACGGCTTCATCACGATTTTGATTTCGGCATCGGCGGATTCGAAACGGTGACGAACAACTTCGGGCGCGGCGAAATTTTCGGCGGGCGTATTTACTATCGCCCCCTGCAACTGGCGACCAATGCGCCGATTCTGCGCAATTTTGCCATCGGCGCGACCTATGTCGGCGATATCGATCCGGATGAGTATCGCGGCACGGATAACGGCGTTTCCGAATTCGGCTTTGACGCCGAGCTGCCGATTGTGCAAACCTCGCTGCTGCGCTTCGCCCTTTACGGCGACGTTGCCAAAATCAACAATCACGGATCCGGCAAAGCGGCAGGTATCGAAATGAATCTCAGCGGCATTGGAGGCCTGTTTGATGTCGGCGCGCAACTGGAGCGGCGCTTCCTCAATCGCGAATTTCTGCCGAGTTACTTCGGACCCTTGTATGAATTGGAACGCCGCGCGCTAGCCCAAGCGGGA
>SZPB01000395.1 GCA_030263535.1 Cytophagia bacterium CHB2 | reverse complement strand
AAATGAAAGCGCAGCGCCTCCGTAACTTGGCTGCCGGCGCGGCGCAACGGATTGAGCGCAGAAGCCGGCTCTTGAAAGATCAGGCCAATCTCTTTCCAGCGAATTTGGCGCAAACGTTTTTCCGGCAGCGCCAGGATGTTCTCTTCTTGATACAAAATTTTGCCGTGCGTAATTTTTCCGGGCGCATCAAGCAAGCGCAGAATGGCGCGTGCGATAGTGGTTTTGCCGCACCCGGATTCACCCACGAGCGCCAATGTTTCTGCCGGAAAAACTTCCAAGTTGAAACCGCCGACGACTTGCCGTTCCGGTTTTTCAGACGAGGCAAAACGGACGGCGAGATTGTTAATGATCAGCAACGGCTTCATACGTCCAGTGCCTTACGCAAACCCTCAGCCACCCAATTCAAAGCCATGACCGTAAATAAAAGGGCCAAACCGGGAAACGTTGCTATCCACCACGCGCTTGCCAGCACATCGCGGCCATCGCGGATGATGCTCCCCCAGCTCACCGCAGGCGGCTGAATTCCCAGCCCGAGAAAACTCAGGCTTGCTTCGAGCAGAATCACGTCCGCGAGACGCAACGCGGCAAAAGCAATGACTGGGGCCAACGCATTGGGCAGAAGATGGCGAAACATAATCCGGCAGCGGCCAAACCCGAGCACATGTGCCGCTTTGATGAAATCGCGTTCTTTCAGCGACATGACTTCGGCGCGCACGAATCTCGCCAGGTCCATCCACGAGGTCAAGCTCATTATCAAAACCAATATTTTCCAGTCCGCGCCGAAAAGCGCCACGCACGCGACCAGCAAGTAGATAAGTGGAAACGCCAGCAGCGTATCGACGCCGCGCATGATAAGTGCGTCGAGCGCACCGCCCAGGTATCCGGCCGTGACTCCGAGCAGCGTACCGATGAGCAGAGCCATCACCGTAACGGCTAATCCCAGGTCGAGCGAAAGGCGCGAGCCGAGCAGCAAGCGGCTCAAAATATCACGGCCGAATTGATCCGTACCCAAGAAATGGCGCCAACTCGGCGGTTGATAGCGTTGCTCGAAGTTGGCGGACGTGGGATTATGAGACGTCAAGGTTGTCCCAAACCTTCCGGCGACCACCCAACCCAATACCAAAATCAATCCCAGCCCCGCCAGTTTTTGCCGCATAAAACGTTGCCAGGTTCTCGAGGAGACAAGAGCACGCATAAGGAATGTGGGTATTCAGCCAAAGAAACTTGTACCGCATCAGCGAGGCTTTGCTGTAAATAATAATTTGCGCTCAGCCGTGATGCTCTTCCAACGCGGCGCGAGTTATTTTATTCTCGGATCCGCAAAACGGTAGAGCAGGTCTGCAATAAAATTACCGGCAATGATCATGATAGCGGAAAGTCCGGTGGTGGCGAGAATGACAGGGTAATCGCGGCTGAGAATGGCCTCGCCGGTAACGCGCCCCATGCCGGGCCACGCGAAAATGATTTCGGTGAGAAACGCCCCGCCAACGAGAAAGGCCAGGCTCAAGCCGAGCAGGGAGATGAGTGGAACAAGAGCATGAGGCAGCGCGTGGCGCGTCAAGATTTGCCACGACGAAAGGCCTTTGGCTTTAGCCAGGAGCACAAAGTTCGATTCCAGCGCTTGTATGATACTTTCACGCACATAACGCCCGGCGATTGCTGCACCCGGCAAAGCAAGCGTCAACATGGGCAAAAGAAGATGGCGCAGACGATCCTGCAGAACCATCCACGCGTCCATTTCATTGATAAACAACGAAGCCGCGTGGGAATTGGGCAGCCAGCCCAGTTTGACGGCACATATCAAAATCAGCATGAGGCCGAACCAAAAGCCGGGCATGCTGTACGCTGCCAACAAGCCATTGTTCAATACGTGATCGGGCCAACGCCGGCGATAAAACGCCGCAACCGCGCCGAGTACAAGGCCCAATATCAAACTCAACGCGAGCGCCGGCAGCGTCAATTGCAGCGTCGCGGGAATTGCTTCTGCGAGAATATGCGCGACCGGACGGTGTTGCGTCAACGAATAGCCCCAATCGCCGCGCAGCCATTGCCGCAGCCATTTGACATACTGCACGGGCAAGGGTTGATCAAAGCCGAATTCCTGCCGGATTTGTGCGAGGGTTTGGGGAGAGATGCGCGGAGAGAGATAGCGGTCCATAGGATCGCCGGGCGCCGCGTGCACAAGAAAAAACGTAAGAGTGAGTACGCTCCAGATTGCAGTCAATGCTTCCAGCGCGCGGCGAAACAGGTGGGTGAGCATAGAGGCGCCGGGGTGACTCGTTTTTGAAATTCAAAGCAAAATTGTAAGCGTTGTTTGAGAGACACCGGCACAAGGCTTTGCGCCGGTGCTTTTGAACATGCTTTGTCCGAAGACTTGCGAGGTTGATCGCAAAAAACCTTTACAACCGCAGCAAGTTTTCGCCCGCAAAAAGACCATCCTAAAAATCAAACTTCACGAACTTTTCAAGAGACCGCAATTTTGCCGGCGAGGCTTTTCTCTTCAAATTGAGGCGAAGCGGGGCCGGAGGCCTAAAGCAAAATTTCCAAAAAATGGGCCTGCTCAATTTCTGAACTTGTCCGCGGCTTGCAGCTCGCGCAGCAGTTTTTCCAGTTTTTTGATTTCCCGTTGAGCCTTGATGCGCTTGTAATACTCCAGGGCCTTTTGCAAATGTTTGCGCTCGGATTTTGCGCTGCCTTTGCCATGCCAAAACTCGGCGTAGCTCTTGTGGGTTTCGGCCAGACCCAGCGTGTTGGCATAATGAGAAAAAAGTTGCAATGCTTCTTCGAGATACTTTTTCGCCAGGCCCCAATTCTCTTTTCTGGTATAGACCACGCCGAGCAAACGGCAGGCATCGGCCTCGCCGGATTTGTGTTCGAGTCCATGAAACGTGCGCAACGCGATTTGGCATTGCTTTTCGGCCATGTCCAGATCGTGCATGAGCAAATACAGTTCAACGCGATTGAGGATCACTTGCGCCTCAACCACGACGTCGCTGGCTTCGCGCGCCAACTCCAGCCCCTTGGCATAACACTTTCCGGATTCGTGCCAAAACTCTTTGTCACGATATGCCGTTGCCATGTTGTTATATGTTTCTGCTAATCCTCGACGGTCGCCTAGCCGTTCAAACAGCAACAAACTTTTTTGCAGCGTGGCGAGCGCCTTGTCCCATTGGCCTTGAACATTGTACAACGCGCCAAGATTGTTACACACGCAAGCGGTCAAATCATCGTCGTTCATTTTTTCGGCCAGAGAAAGCGTGCGTTCGCAGGTGGTTTCCATTTTACGCCACGCCGCGGTATGAAAATAGGCGGCAGCCAGACTGTTCAACGCGTAGGCTTCATCCCGCGGCTCGCCATTCTCCTGCGAAATTCTATAACTAAGCTCGAAGCAAGCAATCGCCTCCTTCCACTTGCTCTGGCGCAGCTTGAGATTGCCGAGCTGGCGCAGTGTGCGCGCATGCGATTTGCTGTCATGAAGCTCTTTGCTGAGCTTGAGCGATTGCTCGTAGCTCTCTGTCGCCTCCTCCACCAACCCGAGCAGGGCAAAGGTTTGACCGGCGCTATAGCACAGATTGAGTTCTTGCTCCTGATCATGCTTGATTTGGGCAAATTGTCTCAAATGGGTTACCGCCGTTTTAAAGTACTGGGCGCCTTGTTGCGTCCTCTCCTGGGAAAGAAATTTTCGCGCCAGCTTTTCCATGTTATAGGTGAGATCGACAAATTCGTCAGAATCCGCTTCAACGCTTGCTTCAGCCTGTTTCAACGCCGCTGCGAGTTTGGCCAAAACCGGCTTATAGTCCTCCGCACTGCCACGCCGATTTTCTTTTTTTACGTGCTTACTCATGTTCATTTCTCGTCGGAAATATACGCAAGAGCCATACCACTCGAAATCTTGGCGCTGAATCGCATTAACTTAATAAAATCTGAGCGACGGTCTATAACATTTCATTACAGGAGGTGGCGCAATATTACATCTTTAACTTTGCTTCGCATTTCACCAAAAGCTCTTTCGCCCTTCTTGTGTGCCCTGTGAGCGAAAATTCGAATGTACCTATGCCGAGTTAAGAGACCCCTGGTGTTATTTTACGGAAATCGTGTATTGGGTGAAGTGCCAAACTTGCGCAAAGATATACTTCCGTCTGGTGTCAACCCTGCTCGCCACCTCGATCCATTGGTCCGCCGTTTCATCATACCAGGACAGTGTGAGCGCGTTCTCATCAACACCAGAAAGATCAACGTTCTTGTAGGAAATGGCCACCGTTACTTCGCGATTAAACCACCCGTCCGGACCGAAATCTACTTGAATATAGTTGCTGGGGCTGATTGAAATCGAGGCATACGCATCCTGCATCAGCGCACCGGGCGGAAACTCGATCTTATGGCCGCCATGCCAAATCTCACCGCCCTCACTGGCAGTCATCCATTTGGAGACCTTGGTATCAAGAAAATGGCCGGTAAATCCCGCTTGCGCTTCCATCACGAGGCGCAGATCCCTGCCGGATAGAAGTTCTTCTTCCTGAATGGCCTGCGCAACCGCAACGGGAAGCGGCGTGCTGGCGAGCAAAACGGTTTTGAGAAAAAGGGGAGGCAACTTGGGATCGCGCTGCAAAACCGCCATGAGAACGTTAGAAGACAGCGGCGATTCTCGCAACAAAATAAACCCAAGCTCACTCATCGAGAGCCCAGACTGCTGGTTGATCATCGCAATAAGCTGCTCGTCCGTGTAACTGCCCTTTGCCAGTGATTTCACCGCAGTGCTCTCATCAGCCTTGCGCGGCAATGGCCTCACGTTGCTCCGGGCCTTCTGCTGTTGCGTTGACTGCAAGGGAGAAATTGGTCCCGAGGCCGGCTCTTCGCTGCAGCTTACAACAAACAGAGCCGTGGCGCACAAACAGATGGCGTAAGAGAGTCGTCGAAAAAAACGGAAGCGTTTCATAACGGTCCTCGAAAGTTTGAATAAAATGCTCTATCCTTTAGATCATTTAGCCGTGCTGTGTTACTGTGCAATGTGATTTGAAAAGAGTTGAAAAAGAAACCGCCCATGGCGTGACAACTGTCCCGAAATATCCTGTTTTCGGGGAAGACGAAAGGTGGGATAGCCAAATATTCGGAACACAACTCGAAATGGAGTAACTTACCGCTCACTCTTCTTCAAGGAGTATGCCAGGAGCATCACTAAGGCAACGTTCATAAGCGTCCTCCTGGGAAAACAACTGCTTAACGAATACGTTTTGGAAAGCGCTTCTGTGCTCGCGAGTATGAGACTCTTGCATCGGAATGTTTTGTTACGACCGTAAGGCCGCTGACACGGAAGAGTGTAATATTTCATTGCACGCGCGTCTTTGAGACCAGATCCGCTGCTTATTAAAAACAAAAACCATTTCTGGCAAAACCATCCGGGGATTGGCTTTGTCAAAAATAGTTTTGTCGGGCATGCTGCGGCTTGTTTGTCGAAGGCGGCCGCACGAGTCAAACCAGAAGCAATATGTTGCGCCGGTGCTTAGGAACGCCATTTAAATAACTTACTCATTTGGGGAACCGCCAATAAACGCGAATATCCGCTAATTTTAAAATTCGCGCTTATTGGCGTGCATTCGCGGTTTGAGATTTGGGCAAGTTATTTAATCGACAATCC
>SZPB01000394.1 GCA_030263535.1 Cytophagia bacterium CHB2 | reverse complement strand
CCAGCAGATCGGCCAGGGCCGAGCCGGACATGCTGGCGAAGCTCGAAAGCGTACGGCTTGCCTGCAAGGCCAACGGCATTGCCGCCTGCATCCATTGCGGGGATGCCGGCTATGCCGCCCGTATGGCAGCCCAAGGCTTTGATCTGACCACCATCGGATCGGATGCCCGCTTCATCGAGGCGGGGGCCCGAAGTGCGGTCATGCGCTTCCGGAGCGGCCTGGAGCCGTGATGGTTCCGAACCTGCAAGACGACCCAGCGAAGCGCGCCGCTAGTGGGGCCTGCATGTCCTGCAGACCGGGCGGCGCACCAGCGTCCATGGCAGCGAGTTCACCGTGTCGCGACCGAGTTCTCCCCTGGGGACTGGATAACGGGGGAAGCTGAAAGGCGCAGCTTCTCGAAATGACGGCTTGCTATCACCGTCTCATAAGACGTCAGCGCCGGGCACCGCAACGCGTCCCCGGCCCGCGCGCCTCCACGGCGAGCAGCCGGCGTGGATGGTGACGCTTCGGGGCGGAAGCTCGAAGCGACGCTCGCTGCGCCCAATGAAACTCCTGGGGGTGTCGCCGGAGTAGCCCAGAAAGCGAGCCAGTTCAACGTTGGCATCGCTTTCGCTCTGGCGGCGCACGGCGCTCTGCATCACGCACAGGGCCTGCCCCGGCGGAAACAGCCGCTGCATCAGCCGCCGCCCGTAGCAGGTCAGGCCGAAGTCGTAGTCGGAGACCTTGAACTGTTCGCGGTGCGTAAACACGCGGCCCAGCAGCGGCCAGCCCTCCCACAGCGGCGCGGCCGCGAGGGCGTCCTTGGGGTCGCGGTTGACGAAGAGGTCGATCTCGTGGCCCATGAGCCAAAGGGCATGCACCAGGGGCGTCCCCTGGATGCAGTTGCCCAGCCCCTGGCTGATCTCGACGAGAAGTCTCATGCGGCCGGGCTACTTCCAGGTGACGTCTGAAAACGTCAGGTTGCAGTTCTCGAGGCAAAGGCCCAGCTTGCGCCCCGGCAGATCAAAGGGACCGAAGCTGACGCCATCTACCGTGAAGGTCACGCCCCCCAAGCCGCGCTCGGCCTTGAGGCTGAGGCGGTCGGGGCTCTGGCGCGCCGGGGCCGCCGCGCAAATTGCCATCGCTGGCGGTGATAACCAAACCGGCGCCGCGAATCAACCATTGAATCAGCCGCTGGCGGTGAAAGTGACGGACGTTACTGGCATCAATGTTGTGTCCGGCGTGAATGTGACGTTTACCGTAACCGCAGGCGGCGGAAAATTGGAGGGCGGAGTTACCACCATAACCAAAGCCACAGATGCCGCCGGCCTTGCCTCGACGACATTGACGCTGGGACCAACAAACGGAGCAACCAACACGGTTTCCGCTGCTGCCAGCGGTTTGAGCGGAAGCCCGCGCGTGTTCACAGCAACCGCGGCGGTGCCGAGCAAATTTGAAATCTCAGCCGGCGGGAGCCAGCGCGGTTCTGCGGGGCATGTGGTGAATTCGCCGCTGTCGATTCGCATTAGTGATGCAACCGGCAAAGTCATTTCCGGTTACCCCGTGTTGTTCGAAGTTTTGGAAGGCGGCGGCACGATTGACGGCAAAACCAGCATCACGATCAACACCAATACCAACGGCGTCGCGCAAGCGCCGTTAAAATGCGGTCCTGCGCCCGGCGCGTTAAATCGCGTGCGAGCGAGCGCGACCGTGAACGGCCAGCCGGTTGCCGGCTCGCCGCAGATTTTCAGCATTCGGGCGCAAGGGTTGAATCGCCTCCGGCTTGAAAGCGGCAATAATCAAGAAGGCATTGTAGGAGAATTGCTGGCCGAGCCTTTTGTGGCAACGATTCGTGACTCTGCGGGCAAAACGATTGCAAATCAAGAAGTGACTTTTGAGGTGAAAGCCGGCGGCGGCCAGCTAGAAGGCAACGTCACGACCAAAAAAGTGAATACAGATTCCCTGGGATTTGTGCGCATGAAATTGCGTTTAGGCGCAAAACCGGGAGAGAATCGTGTAACCGCAACCAGCAATCCGGCAAATCTGCAAGGCTCGCCGATGAATTTTATTGCGACGGCCAAAGCCGGCGCGCCGGAAATCCTGGTGAAAGCTGCCGGCGACAGCGCCAAAGGCGTGGTTGGTAACACGCTCGGCACGCCGTTCGTTGCGCAAGCGACGGACAAGCACGGCAACGGCATTCAGGGCGTCGAGGTTACTTTCACGGTGAAAGCCGGTGGAGGCAACATCGAAGGCTTGCAAAGCGTGAAGCGAGTGACCAATGCCGAGGGCAAGGCGCAGGTCACGCTCACACTCGGCACGGTTGCAGGGTTGCTGAATAACGAGGTTGATGCGGAAGCGAAAAACGGATCGCTGCAATTAAAAAATTCTCCGGTAAAGTTCCGCGCCTCGGCCACTGCCAGCCGCGCGGTGAGAATTGCCAACAATGGCGGTTCCGGGCAAACCGGCCGCGCGGGTGATTTATTGGCGGAGTTGCTGCGTGTGCGCATCAACGATAAAGACGGCAACGGCGTCGAAGGTCATCCGGTACGCTTTAGCATCAAGCGCGGCGGCGGCAAGTTCGATCCTACTGGCGCAAGTGATACGACCGTGGTCACGAATGCCAGCGGGGTGGCGCGCATTCAACTGCGCCTCGGCGGCGTGATCAAGCCCGACAGCCAGATCGTGCATGCCACCTCCAACGATGGCATTACCGGCGATCTCGCCGGCTCCCCGATCGTGTTCGTTGCCTATGCCACCGCCGGTAGGCCCTGTGACGGCACTTCGTACGTGACCACAGCTTCCACTACGAATCCGGCAGATGGCGTTACGCCCATGCCGGTCACGATTTATGTGCGGGATTGTTTCGGCAATCCGGTCGTTGGTGAAAGCGTCATCATCGAAGTCACGAATGGCCCCAACGATATTTCCCAGCCAACTCAAATCACCAACGCCAACGGCATTACCTCCGGCAGTTTTACTTCGACACGCTCCGGCCCGAAAGTCGTCAGCGCCCGCATTCCCAGCGGCATAGCGATCACCGCGGGCGCAACCGTGAATTTTAGCCCGCTGGCAGCGCAGCAAATGGCGTTGCGCGGCGGCAATAATCAAAAGGGCAATATCAACGCCACGGTGAAAGAGCCGCTGTCCGTGAAGATCTCCGATCGTTTCGGCAACGGCGTGCCGAGCCACCCGGTCACGTTTTCGGTAAAACAGGGCGGCGGTCGCATGTTTGGCGGGTCGCCGGCCGTGCAAGTGTTGTCGGATGATGCCGGCATCGCGCGGGCGTATTTCATTGGCGGCAATACGGCGGGCCAAAGCCAGGTCTATGCCGAATCAGCCAATCTCGACAATTCACCGGTGATTTTTATTGAAACCACAGAGAACAGCCCGGCGCGCAAGCTGGTGTATGTTGCCGGCAACGGCCCGACGGGCAGCGAAGGCCAAACTGGAGTCGCCGGTGCGGTGTTGCGCGACTCGATTGCCGTGCGCGTCACGGATGCCTCGGATCGTCCCGTCTCCGATGTGCCGGTGAAATTCACCATCGCGTTCGGCGGCGGCAGCGTCAATAAATCTCAAGCGAATACGAATGTCTTTGGTGAAGCGAAAGTGGCGTGGCGTCTGGGTGAGCAAGCCGGACTCAATACTCTGCGCGTCACCTCCGAGGGTTTGGAGGGCTCGCCGATTGACTTCTCGGCTTACGGAACCGGCGGTCAGGCCTGCTGCTTGAGCAACCTGGCTGGCGGCGTTGTCACCGGATTTGTCGGCGGCTTGTCGGATCCCATTCGCGTGAAAGTGAGCGACAGCAACGCGAACGGCGTTGATGGCTACAAAGTCACGTTCGAGTTGATCGAGGGCACGGGCAGTCTCACGGCCATCGAAAGCTACACCACCAATGGCGGCGTGGCGAGCACGCGTTTGAACAACACCGATAATGTCAGCGGCTTCCGCACCATTCGCGCGAGCGCGCCCGGCCTGGCCGGTTCGCCAATTTTGATTCAAGTGTATGTACGCTCGGGCAGCGCCGTGAGCATGGCCGCGGTTCCGCGCACGAATAATCAGGGCGGCACCGTGAATCGGCCGCTCAATTTTCCGCTGCAAATCAAGCTGCTGGATCGCTTCGGGAATCCTTCGCCGAACGAGTCAGTAAGTTTTGTGATCACCGGCGGCGGCGGCAGTTTGAGCGGTCTGCCGAGTGTGACCGCGCTCAGCGATACCGACGGCGTTGCCTCGGCGAGCTTGACTCTCGGGTCCTCGCCCGGGCTGAATCAAGTCGTGGCAATCAAACAAGGCTTGCCCAACGTCGAGTTCAGAGCGAACGGTGTTACCAACAAATTTCCAATTTTTGTCGATGTGCCGGATCAAGTTGTGTTCGAAAATGATCGCGTCGAATTCACCTTGCGCGCGACCGATGACGACGGCGATCAGGTGACTTATGGCGCTTCGAATCTGCCGCCCGGCGCCACCTTCGATTCACTTAATACGCGCATTTTCACCTGGCGCACCGATTTTAACAGCAGCAACAATGGCCCGCTCTACGAGCCGCTGTTCTATGCGCGCGACGGCAAGGGCGGCATCGATATCGAAGCCGTGCGCATTACTGTCAAAAATCGCAATCGTGCGCCGATTATCATCAGCCGTATTCCCGATCGTTTTCCGGCGCCGAACGGCACAGACACCACTGTCGTGGTTGATTCGACCGGTGTGGCGCGGTTTAACATGCGGGTGACAGCCGAAGATCCGGACGGCGATCGCCTGACCTATGCCTGGCAACAAAACGGCGTTCCGGTGGGCACGAATGCCCCGACTTACCGTTTTGTCGGCGTGCCGGTGTTTCATTATGTTAGCGTCACGATTTCCGACGGCTTCGATCAAATCACGGAAACGTGGGAAATTAAAGTGCCGGTGGTATTGGTGAGTTTCTCCGCCAGCGCTGACGGTAAGAACGGCGTGCGACTGGAGTGGCGCACCGGCAGCGAGAGTCAAAACCTGGGCTTCAATGTTTTGCGCAGCAGCGTGCGCAACGGCGAATATGTCAAGCTCAATCGCGAGCTGATTCCGCCGCGCAGCGACGGCGAGTACTCGTTCACTGATGTCAGCCTCACCGCCGGCAGTCGTTATTACTACAAGCTGCAAGACGTGGACGCAAACGGCAACATCACGACGCACGGCCCGATTCAAATCGAAGCCGCGTTGCCCTCGGAGTTTGCGTTGAGCCAGAATTATCCGAACCCCTTCAACCCGAGCACGAACATTCAATACCAATTGCCGCAACCGGCGCAAGTGCGGCTGGTGGTTTACAACGCGCTGGGCCAGTTTGTGAAGCAGTTGGTGAACCGACAGCAAACCGCAGGTTTTCACACGATAGTGTGGGATGGCCGTGACAAAAACGGTAATCAAGTGCCGACCGGCGTTTATCACTACCGCATGGAAGCGGATGGATTTGTGATGACGAAGAAGATGGTGCTGGCGAAATAAGGACAGTTAGCACTGACCGGTCACTCAAAGTGGCCGGTCAGTTGACCTGAGTGGAAGTAGTTTTGATTTGAATGGTTAATCGCCGTTGGGCCCATTTGTTTTTTGGCGTTCACAAAGAGTCAGCAGGGGAATGAACGATTGTAGTGCACCCCATTTTTTGGACACAAAAAGGGCTTTTGTTAAGGAACTTTGACTGCGGTTTTGTTTTGTTTGTTCCACTGGTTTTCGAATTCGATCG
>SZPB01000393.1 GCA_030263535.1 Cytophagia bacterium CHB2 | reverse complement strand
CGCTCTCCGGGCAGGGTAATGGTCCGCGTACTGCTGCGATTGCGTTGCTCGAGGTAGTCCTCGTGGTGCATGACCTGCAGCGAGTAGAGCCGCCCGGCCAGCCCGGCGAACACCGCGACAACAAAGCCGAGAATCCAAACCGCGACTTTGCGCGGCGATTGGGCGCCGGCGCCGGACGCCATGAACCAGTGGAGCCAATGGCGCATATCTACCCCTGTTTCCTGGCCTGGGCCGGTTTGGCGTCCCGCGACGCGGGCCTGGGAGTCCCCTTGGCGCCGGGCTTTTCGGGCTCTTCCTTGAACTCGGGGGGCACCAGGGGCAGGCCCAGCTCCTGCACTTTCTTCCAGAGGTTGCGCGGGTCTTCGGCCTGGGCCTTCCTGGCGCGCAGGACGCGGATTTCCTCGTCGAGCTTGAGCAGTTCCTTCTCAGCCTTGCCGACGCGGTAGCCGGCGCTGCGGATCTCAAGCCGCTGGGCCACGACAATGGCTGCCAGGCCCACGAAGAAGACCACTGCGATCAGTGAAGTACCCAGGTTCATGGCTCATTCCGATGATGCCGGCTGCGCCGCTCGGCTGACCGTTCGCGGCGCACACCCCAGAGCAGCGCGCGCAGCTTTGCGCTCGAAGCCCGAGGGTTGGCCGCCACTTCCGCTTCATCGGCCGTTACGGGCTTTCGCTTGAGCAAACTTGCCTGCCCCGCATCCTGCCAGGCCGCAAAGCGCTGCTTGACGATGCGATCTTCCAGCGAGTGAAAGCTGATCACGCATACCACGCCGCCGACGTTCAGCCCCTGCGAAACGTCATCCAGCGCGCGGGACAACTCGCCCAGTTCGTCGTTGACGGCAATGCGCAACGCCTGAAAGGTCCGTGTTGCCGGGTCAATGCGCTGATGTCCCCGGGGGTAGGCGCGGCGGCAGATGGCCGCGAGGTCTCCCGTGGTGCTTAGCCGACCGGCGTCACGCTCGCGGCAGATGGCCTTGGCGATGGGCCAGGCCAGGCGCTCTTCGCCGTAGTCGCGCAGCACCCTGGCCACTTCCGGAGGATCGAGCCCCTGGAGAAACTCGCGCGCCGTGAGCCCGCTCTGCCGGTCCATGCGCATGTCCAGCGGTGCATCGGCGCGGAAGCTGAAGCCGCGCTCGCCGGTGTCGAGCTGAAGGCTGGAGACGCCGAGGTCGAGGAGCAGGCCGTCTACGCGCTCATGTCCCATAGCGCGGCAGGCCGCCAGCCAGTTCGAGAACCGGTCGTGGCGGACAGCGGCACGATCTCCAAATCCTCGGAGATGTTGAGCTGCACGCGAAACCGCGCCGAGGAGGTGATGCCGCGCTGCATGCCGGAGATCAATTGATTGGTAAGCAGGCTGTCCACATGAAAATCAATCACCAGCCGGCCGGACTCGATCTGCAGGGAATCTATGGCAATGCGCGCCTCTTGCGCAAAACCCGCCGCGCCAAACCATGAGAGGAAAAAGAAGATTAAAAATCGGCGTCGCAGCTTCATATGGTTGCGCGAACTCTCAAGTATGAAGGCAACAGCCATACCGTTGCCGGAACATTATCAAAAATACGGCGAATGCTTCATTCAACATTGTATACCGCAGCCAGCACAACTTTGCCGACTTTTGCCAAACTCTCGGCGCTGCACTTATCCGGCGTGTCGGCTGTGGTGTGCCAGTAGGGATAATCAAAATCGATGAGATTGATCACCGGAATGCCGGTTTCGAGCAGCGGCACATGATCGTCAAAAACTTCGTGGCGCACGCCCGGCATGAATTCATTGACGCCCAAGCGGCTGGCCAGGTTCCACACGCGATCGACCACGCTGCCAGCGAAGCGCACCGAGTTTCGTTCTTGATAAATCGTCAAATCGCGATCGCCCACCATGTCGAGCAAAATGCCGAACATGGGATTGTAGCGCGCATCTTTGGTGGCGGCGAAATGCTGCGCGCCGATGGCATAGCTGCGCGATTCACCGGGCGCGCCAAAATCTTCACCGTCGAACAAGATCAAATCAACACCCACCGCAGGCGGATTCGCTTTGAGCACAGCCGCAATTTCAAGCAACACGGCGACGCCGGAAGCGCCATCGTTCGCGCCCAGAACCGGTTCATCATGCCGGCTGGAGTCCGGGTCTTGATCGGCCCATGGGCGCGAATCCCAATGCGCGCAGAGCAGCACGCGGCGGCCCGCTTGCAAATTGAATCCGGCAATGATATTTGTCAACGTAACCGTCTGTTGCAGGCGGCCGATCGTATGCTCAAATGATTGTTCGACGACATTATCGGCAAATTTTTGCAATTCGGCAACGAGAAAAGCGCGCGTCTCGGCGTGCGCTGCAGTGCCTGGCACGCGCGGCCCGAAGTCACACTGCCGCTGCAATAGCGCAAACGCGCGGTCGCCGTCAAATGCAGGCGTCACCAGCATAGGCTCGCGTTGTTCAACGAAAACGGCCACCGTAATGACGATGGCCGCTAAAATTGCGCCGGCGATCATCCAGCGCGTTTGCCGCCGATGGCGAGGCGCAACGGCAGCGCGTGAAGATTTTGCCGGTGTTTTTTTCTTTTTGGATTTGGTTTTCATCTGGATAACAGGATTAATGAAAAACCCTCGGGCGTAAACTGCATCCCGAGGGTAAGAAACACCAGCATAATAATCCATCAAATCTTGCGATTGTTCGTTTTCAAATCAGAACGGTATTCGAGCAAGCGCCGGATTATTTTGCGAGGATCATTTTCTTCACTTGACTGAACGTGCCAGCTTCGAGTTTATAGAAATAAATACCCGAAGGCATGTCTTTGGCATCCCACGTGATATTGTGCTGGCCCGCCGGGAGTTTTCCATTAACCAATGCCGCAACTCTTTGGCCAATCGTATTAAAAATTTCAAGCTTCGCGTTTTCAGCTTTGGCCAAAGTAAATGCAATGTTCGTTGACGGGTTGAAAGGATTGGGGTAGTTTTGATCCAGACTGAATCTCTCTGGTACTGCAGGTGTTTTGTCCTCAACGGCGGTCGCATAGAAATCGTAGGGTTCTGTTGAGGGATGATCGACCTTCAAGAACAAGAAATCCGGCGTGGAAACGGGAGCGGCATCGGTGAACGCAAACGAACCGGCAACAGAATCCGACATGTACATCACGTTAATCTTGCCGGACTCATTCCAACTTGAGATGTAGGGATAGCGATCATCCATATCAACGCTATTTGTGAGATTGGTTGGCTCACCCCAAAGCAGCCCATTGTTCGCAGACGAAACTGCCCAGATATCTCCATACGCATAACCGGATACCGGATCAGCATTCAAGGTATCCCCGGAAAAGCCCGTGAATACAACCGTCAGAATGCCATTTTCATCAACGCCGATGCTGGGATAGTCAAGGGGCAGGTGGTTGACGCCTTCCGTTTGATTAATGGAGAAATGAACGGAATCCCAACGCGCGGCGGTGGTGGGCACGCCGCCATTGACGCTCGCGGCCCAATGTTTAATGCGCAGATCCGGACCGAAGTAGGAAATACCTGCATCTCCTGGAACCTGGTCAAGAACTTCGTTCCAAACGATATGCAACTCTTCGCCGACGTAGATAGCGCTAATTCCCAACCAGAAGGCCTCATGCACGGAGGAGGTGTCTGCAGAGTAGCCGGTAACATTGACAGGATCGCCAAATGTTAAGCCGCCATCTGTAGATTCACGCAGGATAATGTTGTTGTTGCCGAAATCTGCCACAGGCGGAAGGTCAAGACCATTAATAAGCACCAGGGCAACTTTGCCGCCCGCGCTGGCGGCGATGCTGCCGCGAATCTCGTTACCAACATCCGGGAACAAGGGCTGATTTTCCGTAAAAGCAAAACTTGAGGTTCCCAAATCCAGGGCATTCCAGGTATTGCCCGGGACATCCGTTCCACCAGAAGAGCCATAGAAAATAACGCGATTGTTCGTCGAGACGGCCGCACGGGGCCAGATGCATTCAATGGGAGCGCGCGGCGCATCATACGATGTAAAAATACCGAGACCGGGAAGCGCATCTACGAAAAGACTCGTACCAAGGACGGCTCCGGTATGCGAAACAATGAGGGCGTACCCTTCGCTGGTCACACCCAGGCTGGGAAAGCCCGCGCGCGCGAACTCAACGCGGCCGAGATTCGTGAAGGTTTCGCCAAAGTCATCGCTGAACGCATAAAAACTGCCGCGGCTGGCATCCCCGATCGCAGCACGATTGGTGCCTCCCATGTATACCACGTGGACAGAACCATCCGGCAAGACGTGAACACGATGCTCGTCCCCGCCATTGGTTTGAAAATCATAATACGTGTTTGCCAGCCCACCGACCACTGAAACTCCGGGCGAGGAAGAAACTTTCTTGATGCCGCTCAAATCGACCTTTTTAGGTGTAAAACTCGCCTTATCCACGTAGGGAACGTATTGCGTATATTTCATACTTTTCTTCTTGTCGCCGGAAAATACGGAACTGACAGAAGTCAAAAGCAGCGCTACTAAAAAAATGTTGACAATTTTCATTATTGCCCTCTCAAATAATGGGTTCAATACTTTTTCAACGACTCACGCAAGAACAAAAATCTAAAAATCAATCCTATGAACTTCTGGCGAGCCTACGAACATTGTGAGCGTATTTTATCAAAAGCAGAGACCCCTTCGCTATTTGCAGCTAGGGGTCTCGCAAATTCACAAGATGAAATAGCTCACAAACAACAATCCTGCCTTATTTCATCAAGGTCATCTTCATGCGGGCGGAAATCCCTTGGCCTTCAAGCTGGGCGACATATACGCCTGACGCCATTTTCTTGGCGGCATCCCAGACCACAGAATGCTTGCCGGCGGGCATTGTGCCATTCACCAGTGTTGCCACGCGCTTGCCGGTGACGTCGAAGATGCTCAACGTCACACGGGTCGTCAATGGCAACTCAAACGTAATGGTCGTGGAAGGGTTAAAGGGATTCGGGTAATTTTGATGCAACGCAAACGACGACGGAATCACGCCGGGCTCTTTGTCCGCAACACCGGTGCTGGTCAAAGGGATGTTCGCCTTGGCAAAAGCGTAATACATGATATTGGTGCGGTAGGGCGGAGCGCCGCTGGCCGTATTATTGCCAAATTGCGGATCAGAGAAATAAACAATGTGCAGGTTGTCGTCGACACGTCTCGCCAGAGAAGCATCGCTGTCTTCCAGGCCGCGTTCCTCAGTGATCAACACCGGAGGACCCCATGTCGCTCCACCATCGCCTGACCCGACAACATAGACATCCATGAGATTCGTACCATCCGGGAGCGAATCACCGGGCGAAGGCGTGTTGAAGGTGACATACATATTGTTATCGGCATCGAATCCGATACTCGGCGACTTCAGCAAGGTGTTGTTACCGGCGCCGGCAGAATTAACGGCATCGCCGCTGAAGATATCCTCCGCGGGATTATAGCCCGGGATATCTTGAAACGTAAGCATGTCGGTCCAGCCCGTGGCCTCACTCCAATGCCGCATCGGCGCTGTCTGACTGTGAAAAACATCAGCGCCCGTACCTGCGCTATCCAAATTGATCAAATAGTTCGCCGTGACAATGTGTACATTGCCATTGTTATCATAAGCCAAATCCACACCCTGGCTTGGGCGATACTCATCCACACCAGCGGCGGGCAAAGGCGGCCAACTCATAATCGAACGAACGTTCCAATTCGCGCCGTTATCTTCCGATTCGGCCAGCATAACATCGTGAACAATGCCCGGGGTGTTCGGATAGTTGTCGATTGAAAAACCCTGCCATTTGCCGTCAGTCGTATCCAGATCGGTGAAGGGATCGCCAAAAATGAATTTGTGATTCCACGAACCGCCTTCATCAGTCGACGAACTGTAAACCGGATAATACGTGCCAAAACGCGCGCCCGAGATCGCCGCGCGGATGGTGCTGACAACATGCACGTTGCCGGCGCCATCCACAGCAAGTTTTGGCCAAATATGATCGGTTGCACCTGCGATGTAACCGGTGATGCTACTCGTCCAAATTCCCAGACCGGGGAGAACATCGACGTTAAGCTCATTGCCGACATGTGAAATAATGACTTGACGGCCATCGGGCATGACGTCCGTATCCGTCCAGCCGCGGCTGGCTGCTTCGACCTTGGTCATCGGGCTCCATGAGGTGCCGTCAAAATAAGCAAACCAAGAGGCGCGATCGGCTATGCCGACAGGGTCAGAGGAAGCCATACGGGCAACGGCGAACGTGCCATCGCCATAGTTGATGATGTTTTGCTGCATATTGCCGTTGCCGGAATAATCGTAACCGCTATCCATCAACAAAACGCCCGGGCCCATGGCATTGGGGCTGGCAATTTGAGGCCTGGGTTGTTTTTTTTCAAGGCTGACCTCCGTACCATCAATAGCCTTCGTCATGTCAGCCACGCTGACTTTCTGGCGATCCTTGCGATCTCCAGCAAAGACAGCAACGGCAAAACACAATACAACGAGCGTAGCAAGAGTTTTACGCATCGGTACTACCCTCCACGGATTTAACATGTGGTGAACGTGAGTTTAATGAATTGATTAATCGGACGACGTCAACGTGATTCAACTAACAGGAGACAACTTCACCTCCTTTCGTCAATCAGTCAGCGGGATGGATCAGAGCAATGTGATGAAGCAGCCCGATTCGCGACTTCGGGCAAGAAACCCGCTTGGGTTTGGGGCATGAGTTGCTTGAGACAGCCGCAAGTGAGAATGTCGTATCTCTGGAACTGTGTGAGTAACGCGGCAAAAATAAAGAGTCTTTTCTATTTTGTCCAGAACTTTTTTACAAAATCACGGGCCGGTCATAAAAAAATGGCCGGCCCGTGATGCCACTTTGAAAGCGCTTAAAGCTCTCCAAAGTCCTGCAAAATTTTGCGCGCTGCGGCTTCCGCGTCCGCGCTATTCAAATGATAGAACGGAAATCCCATCGTGAAGGTGTTAAAATCGCTGCCGCTATACTTGATGCCGACAGGCGCGCCTTGAAAGTCCGGGGCGCTGGTGGCAGCGTTGAAGGTGTAAACCGCTTCCGCACCAGCCACGCCGGCGCGCACGGTGAAGACGTCGATCGGCGACAAGCCGGCCCGGTTGGGAATGGGATTTTTGGTCGCATCAACATTGATATTCGGATAGCCGCTAGCGCCCGTTGCACCGGCAAATTCAAACACATTGCCCGGTGTTTGGCGTGTAGAAGCCACTTTCAGGTAATTCCAAACAAAGGCAAAAGTGGCCGCCGCATTTGGCTGGGAAGGATCGAAATTGGCGACCGGGGTCGTGCCGGCAATTTGGTTGACGCTGCGCCAGCCTGCCACCCAGAGGTTTCCGCCAACAGTGAGGTAATCACCCAAAAGCTGAAGCTGACGCGGCAGGGTTACCGAGGTGGCTTCATCACTCTGCCAAATGACGGTGGAGTAATTGCCAAACCCTTTCTTGGGTGTCGGCGCGCCCTGGGTCAAAACATCCCACAAAGCAAAGCGCGCGCCTACGGCAGTCAAAACTTGCGAATAAAAATTATCGGCATTGGCATCGCCGGTTGCCGGTGGACGGCCTGCCAACTGGCCGTTGCCGTCATCCACCACCAAGACGCCGGCGTTGAAGGTTGCCGCGACCACTTCGTATTCAAATTTTAGGACATCACTTTCCACGCCGCCAACATCGCGGTATTGCAC
>SZPB01000392.1 GCA_030263535.1 Cytophagia bacterium CHB2 | reverse complement strand
CGCCACTGCGGGGCCTGACTTTCCCAAGCAGGCCCAAAAGGTCACGCCGCGCACGGAGACCCTCAAAACCAATCTCTCCGAGGCGCTCTATCACTCCGCCGAATTCACCGGGCTGCAGCCGGACACCGTCTATGCCTACCGTGTCGGCGACGGCGCCAATTGGTCGGAGTGGAATCAGTTTCGCAGCCTCGATCTCGATAAAATCAAGAGCCTGCTCAAAACTCCGTTGGTAATCGACCTGCGCAATATTTATGAGCCCAGCAAAATGATTGACAAGGGCTTCAAGTACTATAGCGTTGGGCGATAGATTTCAGTCGGAGCGAAGAGCTTTGTCGCAGCTTGATTGAATCCGGCATGCTGCGACAGTTGTTAGCACGCAATTTTCCCAAGTCTTCATACAATCTGTTGGTTCATTGATTAACCGGCTCCGGCCGGTTTTAACGTTTTGCCTCGAAATTCATTTTGAGGCCGCTTCACGGGGTGGCGGGCCGATCCGGAGCGCAGGGACGCCTTCTGCTGTCGGTTTAATACTCGCTCAATAACGATCACAGCATCATCGCACAGGAGAGTAGCATCAGGATTTTTGAGCGGGCGTTCACCCCGGCGGAAACCTCTGCTTTCCGATCGAACTGCCACCCCATTTTTGCTTGTGTCACAAAAATACATCGTTTCAGCCTGGCACACGGCGCGATCACCTCGATTCACCGCATACGCTTTTTACACCTCAATTCTTTGTCTAATCTGCTGCAAAACCTTTTATTTCTGGCCGAATTTCGGACACCACAGTGGCATCAGTGTTGCAGATGGCATAAATAGGGAATTTACGGTCACTCATGCCGTGTGTCGCGAAGCGTGCTTCACAAAAATGGTCAACACTCGCTCAGCGACCGGCCTCCGGGGTAAAAAAACATTCGCATCCGCTATAAGTTGCTAGCGGCCGAACAAAAGATGAAAGCCCCATGAACGTTTTAATGATTGCGCCACAACCTTTTTTCCAGCCGCGCGGTACGCCCTTCAGCGTGCTGCATCGCTTGCGTGCGCTTTCGCGGTTGGGACATCACATCGATCTGGTGACCTATCACTTGGGCCAAAATGTTGAGATCGAGCATGTCAGCATTCACCGCGCCGCCGCCGTGCCGTTCATCAAGGAGATTGCGATCGGGCCGTCCGCGCCCAAAATCATCCTAGACGTCGCCGTCTATCGCCGCGCCGTCGCGCTGCTCGCGAAGAAACGCTACGATTTGCTGCACACCCACGAAGAAGCCGGTTTTATGGGCATACGCTTGAGCAAGAAGTTCGGCCTCCCGCATCTCTACGATATGCACTCGAGCCTGCCGCAACAGCTTTCCAACTTCAAATTCACGACCTCCAGCCTGCTGATTCAATCATTCGAACGGCTCGAGGCGGCAACCATCAACAGCGCACAGGCCGTTATTACGATTTGTCCGGAGCTTCATCATTATGTGCGTGAGCGCTTTCCCAATAAATTCAACAAGCTGATTGAAAACGTCGCTGACAACAGTGAGGTTTTCCAAACGCAAGTCAATCCGCTCGAATTGAAACAACGGTATAACTTGAACGGCGAAACCATCGTGCTCTATACCGGCACGCTCGAACCGTATCAAGGCATTGATTTGTTGCTCGCCTCCGGCGCCCGGGTTGTAAAACAACATCCCAATGTCCGCTTTCTGGTCGTTGGCGGCAAGCCCGAGCAGGTCAATGAACAAAAAGAAAAGGCCAGGCAACTCGGCATTACCGAGAAATTCGTTTTTACCGGCCAGCGCCCGCCCGAAGAAATCCCGCAATTCATGCAGCTTGCGCAGGTGTTGGTCTCGCCGCGCTTGGAAGGCAATAACACGCCGTTGAAGATTTATTCGTATTTGCGTTCCGGCGTGCCGATCGTCGCGACGAATCATCTTACGCATACCCAAGTGCTGAATGATGAAGTCGCTGTGCTTACCGATTGCAAGCCCGAGGCGTTTGCGCACGGTCTCTTGCGTGTGCTGCACGACAAGAATTTAGGAGAAACGATCGGCCGGCGCGCGCAAAGCCTGGCCGAACGAGAATACAGTTACGAAGCTTATCTGCGGAAAACAGCAGACGTGTATGACTACATGCTGTCATACCAGGAGAACCAGGGAAGAGCATAGGGTGAATTTATGTGCGGTATTTGTGGTATTATGACATTTTCTCCGGCGGCGGAGATCGCGCGCGACGAGGTGCGGCGCATGAATGAGGCCATCTTTCATCGCGGGCCGGATGAAGACGGTTTTTATCATGGCGAGCAAATCGGCATGGCCATGCGCCGCCTCAGCATCATCGATCTTTCCAGCGGCCAACAGCCGATCAGCAATGAAGACGGCACGATCTGGATCATTTTCAACGGAGAAATTTACAACTATCTCGAGTTGCGCCGGGATTTGGAAGGCCGTGGCCATCATTTCAAAACGAAATCGGACACCGAGGCCATTGTACACGCTTATGAAGAATTCGGCGTCGAATGTCCGGCCAAGCTCAACGGCATGTTCGGCTTTGCCATTTGGGATACACGCAACCGCAGCCTTTTTCTTGCGCGTGATCGTCTGGGCAAAAAGCCGCTGTATTATTATGCCGGCAGCGATCGCCTGGTGTTCGGCTCTGAGCTGAAGAGCCTATTGCAGTCGCAACACGTGCCGCGGCGCGTTTCGCCGGAAGCGCTTGATCTTTATCTCACCTATGAATACGTGCCGGCGCCGCACACAATTTTTGCGGATATTAAAAAGCTGCCCGCCGGGCACTCGTTGCTGATTCGCCGCGACGGCAAAACCGAGCTGCGGCGTTATTGGGATCTGCATTTCCGCGAGAACGGTTATCATGCCGCGGAGCTGCAACAGGGCCTGGTGGATTTACTGCAAGACGCTGTGAAAATCCGCTTGATGAGCGATGTGCCGCTGGGCGCGTTTCTCTCCGGCGGCATCGATTCGAGTTGCATCGTCGCGCTGATGGCGCGCGTCATGGACCAGCCAGTGAAAACCTTTTCGATCGGTTTCGAAGAAGGCAGCTACAACGAGCTGGAGTATGCGCGTGCGATCGCCAAGCATTACAAAACGGATCATAAAGAATTCATCTTGCGCCCCAATGCGCTCGAATTAACGGAAAAACTGGTCAAGCATCTGGATGAACCGCTCGGTGATTTTTCCATTTTCCCGACCTATCTCGTTTCGAAAATGGCGCGCGAGCATGTGACTGTCGTGCTCAGCGGCGACGGCGGCGATGAGTTGTTTGCCGGTTATGACACGTATGTCGCGGATTGGATGTATCGCAAGTACCGCATGCTTCCGTCGTTTCTGCGGCATAGCCTCGTGCAGCCGTTTGCCCGGTTATTGCCCCCGACCGAGAAAAAAAAAGGGCCGATCAACAAGATCAAACGTTTCGTCGAAGGCACACAATACCCGGAAGATTTGCAGCATGTGCGCTGGATGATTTTTCTGGCGGAGCAGGAGAAGCAGCAGCTTTATGGCGAGGCCTTGCACAACATTGACATTCGCCGCGGCGCGCATGATTTCATCCGCAGCCACTTCCAAAATGCCGATTCACAGGACTACCTCAACCGCCAGCTCTATGTTGACATCAAAACCTATCTCTGTGACGACATCATGGTGAAGGTCGATCGCATGAGCATGGCCGCCTCGCTGGAAGCGCGTGCGCCGTTTCTGGATTATCGCGTGGTCGAGTATGCCGCCACCATTCCGAGCGCGTTGAAGCTGCAAGGCCAGCAGACGAAGTGGATTCTCAAAAAGGCAATGAAGGGATTGCTGCCGCCGCCGATCGTCAAACGCGGCAAAGAGGGTTTCAGCATCCCGATTAAAAACTGGCTGAAGGAAGAATTGCGACCGATGATGCTCGAGGTGCTTTCCCCCGCGCGCCTGAAGCGCGACGGCTTTTTTAATGCGGAATACGTGCAACGACTCATCGATGAGCATCTCGCTGGCGCCGAGAATCACAGCCACCGGCTGTGGGCGCTCACGGTGTTCGGCATTTGGCGTGAGCAATATCTAACATGAGGCGGGTTGTATGTTCAAGCAAGTAAAACATCTGCAGAACTTTTTGCGCTTTGCGAAAGGCGAGCACGAACCGATCATCGGGCCGATCAAAGCGGCGTGGGAAGTGCTTTCCGTTTGCAACGCCAAATGCCGTACATGCGATCGTTGGCAGGAGAAAGACGATCCCAGCATGCTGTCGACGGCGGAGGGTAAGAACCTGATCCGGCAGCTTGCGGATAACGGCGTGATGAACTTGTGTTTCACCGGCGGCGAGCCGCTGTTGCGCAAGGATATTTTTGAGCTGATTGCGTGGGCCAAAAGCTGCCATTTGTCAACCTCCTTGATGTCGAACGGCCTTTTGATCAACGATCGTCGCGCCAAAAATCTCATTGACGCCGGTTTGGATTTGATCTATATTTCGCTCGACGGCAGCACGCCCGAGTTGAATGATGCGCTGCGCGGCATCAAGGGGTATTTCGAACTGGCCAGCCAGGGGATTGAAAACCTCAAATCTCTCCGCAGCAACGCGCGCCCCAAAGTTTTCATCGCCTTCACCGTGAACAAGGCCAACATGTATGATCTTGAGAACATGGCGCGCTTCGTCAAATCGCGCGCGCTTGACGGCCTGTCGTTTCAACCGGCATTGCATCTGCCGCAAGTGAAGTATCGTGTCGATGAGGAGTTGGCTTTCGGTCCGGGCGACGCCGCCACGCTGCAAACGTTGGTTGAGCGCGTGCTCAAAATGTACGGTGAACTGTTGCCGATGAATCGTGATTATTATCGCCAGTTTGCCTCCTTCATCGAGAATCCGCATAAGCTGCGGGAACAACACAGCATTGCGGGATTCGCTTTTGTCAATATCGACCCGCGCGGCAATGTTTATCCCGATCCGCTCGAAACGGCCTCCATGGGCAATATTCGCGAACAAAGCTTTGAAAAAATTTGGTACGGCCGCCGCGCCAGCGAAGTGCGCACGCGCATTGCGCGCCAGGAATTGCCTGCGGGCTTTTTCGAAAGCGTCGTGCCCTTGACGATGGCCGTGCAGCGCATGACGCCTTTGCGTTTGCATCGCGCACTCAAACCGATCTTCACGACCGCCGAACATTTTTAGCAAAGCCGTGCGCCCGGAAGGCATGATTCGTGTTTTTGAATTCGACTCAATCCTGTTGAAATTTTATCTGCCGAAAACCCGGCATGCCCAGTAGTATCGCAACGAGCGTATAACCGTAACGGAACAAAAATGACCGACCTCACAACTTCACAACTTGAGCGAATTAAAACCTCCTCACGCGCATCAGGCAAGCCCGCTCAAAACGGGCAACTGTTGCATGCCATTGCCGAGTATTGGAATGCGCATATTCATGATCTTGCCATTGCCAAACACCCCGTCGGGTCGAAAGGCTTTTTTCAAGATCTGGACGAGTACCGTTTTGACAAATTGCGTTACTTGCCCAAGGTGGTGGATTTTAACGGTTATCGCGGGAAGAGTATACTGGAAGTTGGCTGCGGCGTCGGCATCGATCTCCTGCGCTTTGCGCAGGGCGGTGCGCGCGTCATCGGCGTGGATTTAGCCAAACAATCCATTGATCTCGCCAAAAAAAATTTCGAGTTGAACGGCGCGGCCGGTGAGTTTCGTTTGATGAATGGCGAAGCGCTCGAGTTCGAGAACAATCGATTTGACATGGTATATGCGCACGGCGTGCTGCAATATACTTCGGACGCCAACAAAATGGTGAAGGAGCTGCATCGCGTGCTCAAACCCGGGGGCGAGGCGAT
>SZPB01000391.1 GCA_030263535.1 Cytophagia bacterium CHB2 | reverse complement strand
CGCGCCCCGTGCCGTCGCCCGCGTTCTCGAAATCGACGGGGGCGTCGAGCGGGACGCCAGCGAATACCCTTACTAAGACGATCTCGGCATTTCCGTTTCCGCCGCCATCGTTGTCATCGCCGTCGCCCCCGCTTTCCGGCGAAAGCGCGGGAATGCGCGTCAATTGGCGCTGCAACTCAATTGCTTCTTCGCGAAGGTTATCGACCTGCTCAAGAAGTTTTGCCAGGGGGAACGTTTGTTTTGGGTTCATGCAATCCGGAAAGAGTCGGCCGTGCGCTGCTGCGATTTTGAGCAGCCCCTAGATATGAGCAGACGTCGTGTCAAGCTGGGTGGGCGCCGTGAAACAACCCGCTCGCGCCAGTATTGAGGCCCTGCGTGGTTGAGTGATCAGCGCAGCATCAACTTGTTTCCTCAAGATTATTTGATGCCGCGCGTTGTGAACAAAGTGGCGATGAAAATATCGCTGTCGCTCAACAAAGTCAAGCGAAAAATCCTGACGCCATATTTGCACACGGAGTTTTTTATTGGTATTTCATCAAAATGTTGTTATATTTGCGCGCAAAATTCGGCAGGCTATGGGTTTATGGCAAAATATTACGCTCGGTCGATATTATCCTTCGGGCTCGATTATACACCGGCTTGATCCCCGCACCAAGCTTATCCTAAGCCTCGGTATGATGTTAACGATCATGCTCGCGGATTCCTGGCTGGCGCTGCTGCTGTGGACGTTTGTACTCATCGTTACGATTCTCGTCACGCACATTCCGCTTCACATCTTTGTAAGGAATCTTCGTGCTTTCCTCTGGCTGTTCGGCGTTACCATATTCCTTCATGCTCTGACCAGTTCTGCCGCCCCCGATGTTGAAATGTGGGGCATTTCCATTTCAGGGGCAGGCGCATTGATCGGAGTGAAGTATGCTCTGCGCTTGGGATTGTTGGTGCTGGTTGCTGCGTTACTCACGAGTACCACGATTCCGGCAGATTTGACCGACGGCCTCGAGCGCATGCTGCGTCCGCTGGAGCAGATCAAATTTCCGGCGCACGAGCTGGCGTTGATGACGATGATGGCATTGCGGTTCGTGCCGACGATTATCGAGGAAGCGCAGCGCATCCAACGGGCGCAAATTTCGCGCGGCGCGCGTTTTGACGGGCATTTATTGCAGCGTGTCCACGCCTTGATTCCCATGCTCGTGCCCTTGTTCATCTCAACCTTCAAACGCGCAGACGAGTTGGCGGCGGCCATGGAAGCGCGCTGCTATCATGGCGGTGAAGGCCGCGTTAGTTTCCGTGAGTTGAAGCTGGCGCGAACAGATTGGATCGCCCTGGGAATAATGCTGGCCGCAAGTCTTCTCACATGGCCATTAACAATGCACGGTTAAGTTGAGCGGATTCGTTCATGCCGAATGTCAAATTGGTTTTGGAATATGATGGCAGTAATTTTTGCGGCTGGCAATATCAGCCCAAGATGCGCACGGTGCAGGGCGAAGTCGAGCGCGCCCTTAAGATTTTGTTGAAAGAAAAGGTCGGGCTGTATGTGGCCGGGCGTACGGACGCCGGTGTACATGCCTATGGCCAGATCTCGAATTTTCATACCACGGTTGCAGTCGACACGCAGATTATGCCGCGCAAACTCAACGGCATTTTGCCGCATGATGTCGTGGTCAAGGAAGCGGAGATTGTGCCGGAAGCATTTCATGCGCGCTACGACGCGGTGAGCCGGCAATATGTTTATGTACTAAGCCGCCATCCGGTGGCGGTGGGCCGAGGGTATGCCTACTTTTGCAAATTTCCACTCGACCTTGAAGAGATGAAATCCGCGGCGCTGCACTTTTTGGGCGAACACAATTATCGCGCCTTTTGCTGCAGCAGCACCGAGGATCCGCATTATCTCAGCCGCGTGGAGATGATTCAGTGGGAGGATAACGGCGAAAAAATTCTCCTGCGCGTGCGCGCGAATCGCTTCCTGCGCAACATGGTGCGCATCATGGTCGGCACACTGATCAACGTCGGCCGCGGCGCGTTGCCGGCCAGTGAAATTCCGGTCATCCTGGCCAGTCAGAAACGCGTCGAAGCCGGTTATACCGCGCCGCCGCACGGCTTGTTTTTGGAAAAAGTCCTTTATCCGGAATCCGCCACCAGTTTCGCGCGCGATGCGTTGCGCGACGCAACGCCGGAAGAAGAGGCTGGCGCGCTGGAAGCCGAGCTTGCCGTTGACGTAAACTAATCTCAGGGCAGCGCAAGCATGCGGCCGTCAACTTGAAAAAAAAAAATTAGATGAAATAGAGACAGTCAAGTCATTCCTCAAACTTTGGAGATCGAAGATGAAACTTTTTCTCGATACCGCCAACCTTGCCGAAATTAAAAAAGTCGCAGCCATGGGCCTGCTCGACGGTGTAACCACGAATCCGACATTAATCTCGAAAGAAAAGGGCGAGTTTAAACAAATCATTCTCGGTATTTGCGAGGTGGTGCCCGGCCCGGTGAACGCAGAAGTTGTTTCCACCGAAGCGGAAGGCATGATCAAAGAAGGCCGTGAGCTTGCCAAAATTCACAAGAATGTCGTGGTCAAAATTCCGATGACGCGCGAGGGCTTGGTGGCGGTGCGCAAATTGTCCTCCGAAAAAATCCCCACCAACGTCACGCTGATTTTCAGCCCAAATCAGGCGTTGTTGGCGGCCAAGGCCGGGGCTTCATACGTTAGCCCGTTCCTCGGCCGGCTCGACGACATTTCTCACGTCGGCATGGATCTCGTGCGCACCATCGTGGAGATTTACGACAACTATGAATTCGAAACCGAAGTGTTGGCGGCCAGTTTGCGCAATCCGGTGCATGTGGTCGATGCCGCGCTCGCGGGCGCAGATATATCGACTCTGCCGGCCAAAGTCTTCGATCAAATGTTCGATCATCCGCTCACGGACATTGGATTGAAACGGTTTCTTGAAGATTGGGAAAAAGTCAAGCAAAGCATGAAGTAAATTCCGCCTGGCTTTGGGGCGCGGCTGGGTTGCCCGATCTGTGTTCCTCCCGCCGCGCGCCAAAGCAGATGATTTTCATTTTAAAGGCCGAGATTTGATCGCGCGTTATACACTGCCCGAAATGGGCAACATTTGGAGTGAAGCCAACAAGCTTGCCATCTGGCTGCAGGTCGAAATTTGCGTTTGCGAAGCCCAGGCCGAGTTGGGCCTGATCCCGCCTCCGGCACTGGCAACGATCAAGGCCAAAGCACGGTTTGACGCCGCGCGTGTGCTGGAAATCGAGCATACGGTCAAGCACGATGTCATCGCATTTCTCACCAATGTTGCGGAATATGTTGGGCCGGACAGCCGTTATCTGCATCTCGGCATGACGTCGTCGGATCTGCTCGACACCTCGCTGGCGGTGCAGATGAAGCAAGCCGGCCGACTCTTGCTCGATAAACTGGCTAACCTGCGGGAGGCCATTCGCGGACAGGCGCTGGCACACAAACACACGGCCTGCATCGGCCGTTCACACGGCGTGCATGCCGAGCCGACTACATTCGGTTTGAAGCTCGCGGTTTGGTATGACGAAGTCGGTCGCCATTTGGCGCGCCTGCAGCAAGCCGTGCGTGAAGTCGCAGTCGGCAAAATATCCGGCGCGGTCGGGACGTATGCGCACATTGATCCGCGCGTTGAAACGTATGTTTGCGAAAAACTCGGGCTGCAACCGGCAGCCATTTCAACGCAGATCGTCCAGCGCGACCACCACGCGGCATTTTTGAACACCCTGGCGCTGATCGGCGCTTCGCTCGAAAAATTTGCCACGGAAATACGCAGCCTGCAGCGCACCGAGATTTTGGAAGCCGAAGAGCCATTCACCGCCGGGCAAAAAGGCTCATCGGCCATGCCGCACAAACGCAATCCCATCACCTGCGAGCGCGTTTCAGGGTTGGCGCGGCTGCTGCGCGCACATGCAACAGCCGGGCTGGAAGACATTGCCTTGTGGCACGAGCGCGACATATCCCACAGTTCCGTCGAGCGCGTTATTCTTCCCGACAGCACGATTTTGCTCGATTACATGCTCGCGCAGCTCACGAAGGTCATTGCCGGCCTGCACGTCTATCCCGAAAATATGCAGCGCAACCTGGAACGCACACGCGGCTTGATTTTTTCGCAACAAGTGTTGCTTGCGCTCACGCGCAAAGGCATGACCCGTGAAGAGGCCTATCGCCTGGTGCAGGAACATGCCATGGCGATTTGGAATCAGCCCTATCCGGAAACAATGCTGCCGGCGCGAGGCCAGGAGTTTCAGGCACGCCTGCTTGCCGATCCAGTGATTCGCCGGTTCCTCAATGAAAACGATCTTCAGCAATGCTTCGACATGAAGAAAAACTTTCAGCACGTTGACATGATTTTTGCCCGTCTCGGATTACAATAAGCGAGATTTTGAATCTATGAGGAGTGAGGATGAGCAGCTACAAGAAAAAGAAAAAACTCTTTGACGGCAAAACCAAAGCGCTGTATGAAACCGACAATCCCGAACAACTCATCCTGGCATTTAAAGACGAGTTCGGCGGGGAAAGCGGCGAGGTGATCGAGAAAAAAGGTGAGATCAACAATCAGGTTTCGGCATTGTTGTTTCGTTATCTCGACGGCTATCACATTCCCACGCATTTCATTCATGAAGTTGGCAAAGACGCCATGCTCGTGCGCCAGCTCAATATGATTGCGTTGACGGTAACAGCGCACTATATGGCGTTCGGCGCTCACGCCCGACGGTTGGGCGTCAAAGACGGAGCGGCGTTGCAGCCCTCGATTATTGAATTTTATTTGAAAGATGAGAGCCCCAAAAAGACCGCGCTCGATCGCAAAGATGTGCAGTCACTCGGCCTGCTCTCTGCGGAGGAGTTGCATCACATCGTGCGCATCGTGACGAAGGCGGGCGTTCTGCTGCAAAGTTTTTTCTCGCGCCGCGGCCTGATGCTGACCTCCTGCAAGTTCGAATTTGGGCGGTACAAAAATCGCTTGTGGATCGGCGACGAACTGTCGCTGGCAACCTGCACGCTGCGCGACGCAGCCACAGGCGAAAGCTTTGACTGGGCAGATTATCGCAATAACCTCGCAGGCTTGCGCAAAGCGTATCAAGCACTCGGCCTGCGAATGCTTACGAGACTTTAAAAAAAGCGACTTAACTTATGCATCGCGAAGGTTATACAATTGTCTTGGCGCTGGCAATTACTGCCTTGCTTCTGACGCTCATTTATCGTACACTCGGCGGCGGTTTCATCCTGCGCAGCTTAAGTGTGCTCTGTTGGGCAGCGACGGCCATGTCTGTGTTCTTCTTTCGTGATCCGGAGCGCACCACACCGGGCGACCTGGGTCTTGTCGTGTCGCCGGCGGATGGCACAGTCATCGGCATCGATGAAGTCGATGAACCGCAATTTCTCGGCGGCCGTGCGCGCCGCGTCAGCATTTTCCTATCCGTCTTCAACGTGCATGTCAATCGCGTGCCGGTGGAGGGCACGGTAAAATTTCTGCAGTACCATCGCGGGCAATTTCATGTCGCCTCATTGCCCAAAGCCTCCAGCGATAACGAGCAATCCGTCATCGGAATCGAATCGCCGTGGGGTAAGGTGTTGTTCAAACAAATCGCCGGACTTATCGCGCGCCGCATCGTGTACGATCTGCGCGAAGGATTACAGGTGCAGCGCGGCGAGCGTTTCGGTATTATCAAATTCGGCTCACGGATGGAAGTGTATCTCCCTCTCAACACGGAAGTCAAAGTCCGGCTTAAAGAAAAAGTGCGGGCCGGGGAGAGCATCATAGGAGAATTCAAAAATGCTACGTAAACA
>SZPB01000390.1 GCA_030263535.1 Cytophagia bacterium CHB2 | reverse complement strand
AGAAGCTCGAGCCCGGTTTCGTGTACGGCTGGCTGCGCGACAACCGCGAATTCCGGCGGCATTCGCGCATGCCGAACCCGATGTATACGCACGAAGAAGCCGCAGCCGCCACCGCTTATTTGTTCGATGCCAGCAACAAAAACGGCTGGTCTCCGGCGCCGATGCCGGCCAGCGGCAACGCGGCACGCGGTGAAGGCCTGGTGGAAACCGTGGGTTGCAAAGGTTGCCACGTGGTCGATGACAGCGATCGCGAACTGCGCCCGAACGATCTGCCTTATGACATGGCGCCGGATCTCAGCGCCGCCGCTGCGAAAGCCTCATCGCAGTGGCTGTTTGATTGGATCAAGAATCCTAAAAGGTTTTCTCCCACCACGCGCATGCCGAATTTGCGTCTGAGCGATCAAGAAGCCGCAGATATCGTCGCTTATTTGGAAACGTTCAAGAGCCAGGTCTCGCTGCCGGCAAATTACACCGCGGCACTGCCCGATCTCTCCGATCAGAATTTGATCAACGAAGGCAAAGCCGTGCTGCGGAATTTTGGCTGTCATGGCTGTCACGTGATTCCCGGTTTGGAAAATGAAGGCCGCGTTTCCGTCTCGTTGAATGAGTTTGGCGCCAAGCCGGTCGAAGAGTTGTTTTATGGCGACGCGCTGGCGAAAAAGGCAGTCGAAAAAACCTGGGAAGGCTGGACGACCGGCAAGCTGAAAAACTCGCGCTTGTATGCCACCGAAGCCGTGATTCAGCGCATGCCGAATTACCAACTCTCCGAAGAAGATGCCACTTCGCTGGCCGTCTTGCTGCGCTCGTGGGATGGCCGCGTGATCGGCGAACGTTATGTCAAACAGTGGAGCGGCCAGGATGAAGCGGTGCATGCCGGACGCTTGTTGGTACGCAAATATAATTGCACCGGCTGCCATTTGATCGAAGGCGAAGGCTGGGACATCAAACCCTCGCTCACGCAGGCGCTGGGCAAAGAAGGCATCGACGAAATTGCCGCTTCGGCTTATGCGCCCCCGGATCTCATCAGTCAAGGCCAGAAAGTGCAGGGCGATTGGTTCTTCCGGTTCTTGAAAGAGCCGAAAACCGGCGAGATTCGTCCCTGGCTGCGTACACGTATGCCGACCTTCAATTTCAGCGATAAAGAAGCCAATACCTTGGTGGACTATTTCAAATCGCTGGAAGGCGAAGCGCCAGGCTTTACGTATTTGCCTGAGTTCGAGCTGACCGCGGAGCAACGCGCCGGCGCGCTGAAGCTGGTTTCGAAAGATTACTTCGATTGCTTTTCATGCCATCAGCAGGGCAATATCAAGCCGGAAGGCCCGCCGGACGGTTGGGCGCCGGATTTGGCTATGGCAAGCCAGCGGCTCAATCCGAACTGGGTTGCGGCATGGATTCGTGACCCGCAAGCGCTGCAGCCCGGCACCAAGATGCCGTCGTTTTATCCGGATTCGTATCCGCCGGACGTGTTGGACGGCGATCCTGACAAGCAGATCGTGGCATTGCGTAATTATCTGCTGAGTTTGAGCAACGGCAAACGATAGGCGCGGCGTGCACAAGTCAAGGTCACGCAGGTATCTGGTTTTTGCGCGGCGCACGGCCTCGCTGGCAAAGAACATGTTAGCGCCTATTTCCCCAAAGCCGGACGAGCCGGAACCAAAGAGAGAAAACTCATCCCGCAAAGGCGGGACGAAGACGCAAAGAACCCGCAAAACTTTTCTTTGCGTATGTTGGCGGCTTTGCATCTCTGTGTGAATTCTTTCCTTTTTTGCGAAGAGTTCACTCTAAAGAGACCAAGGCTTTCAAGCTGAAAGGCAGGGAATATGAATCCAGTTCTTAGAAATGTATTGGCCGTTATCGCCGGAGTCGTGGTTGGCAGCCTGGTAAACATGGGACTCATCACGATAAGCGGCAAGGTTATCCCGCCCCCTCCCGGTGTCGATGTGACGAATTTTGAAAGCCTGAAATCTTCAATGCATTTATTTGAGCCTCGGCATTTTATTTTTCCGTTTTTGGCTCATGCGTTGGGTACGTTGGCAGGTGCTTATGTCGCCTCCCGTCTGGCGGCAAGCCATAAATTAAAATTTGCGTTAGGCGTGGGCGTCTTTTTCCTGCTTGGAGGCCTGACCAATGTCTTCATGCTTCCCTCGCCGACCTGGTTTGCAATATTGGATTTAGTCGGCGCTTATATTCCCATGGCGTGGTTTGGTCACAGATTGGCTGAAAAAAGCAGCGTCAAACTTGCAAGAGTCTAAGCCGGACGAGCCGGAACCAAATTTTACCACAAAGACCCAGAGACACCAAGTTTTTTTGTTTTTTTAGCGCGATAGAGCTTCAAAGAGATTAAGCTGGTGTTGAGCACAGAGCCTGAAGCAAAAACGCGCAGCGTGCGCCATTGTTCGCGGACGTTGCCGTAATTTGTAGAAGTACCCTCTTGAAATGTCAGTCCGGTGAATCTTGTGAAGGACGCGGCGTGGTGTTAACACTTCACGGGTTCTCCACGGCATGACAAGATTGCCATTCATGCAAATCAGCGTAACTGCTCAAACGCTTCGGTTGACGCGCATGCGTCTGCGCGGAACCGGTTGGCGGGATCGATATCCGACAGAATTCTAAACACTCTCGAGCTAGAGGAGGCTGAACGTGTCCGAAGAAAAAAAAGAAACTGCTGCCGGGGAACCGGGAAATGCGGAAAAAAAAGCAGCGCCCGCGAAGGCCGCGCCTGCAAAAGCAGCGGCTCCGCCCGCAGCCGGTGAAGTCACTAAAGCAAAACCCGGAGCAAAATCAACGTTAACGGAGCCGATCGCTCCCGGAACCCTCTGGATGTCGCGGCGCAATTTTCTCTCGCGCGCAGGCTGGACGGCGTTCTTCAGCTTCCTCGGCATGATGTTGCTCGGCTCGTTGCGCTATATGTTTCCGCGCGTGTTGTTCGAGCCTTCCACGGTTTTTAAAGCCGGCTTGCCGGATGATTACCCCATCGGCGCCGTCAGCACGAAATGGGTGAAAGATTATCGCACGTGGATTGTGCGCAACGACAAGGGTTTTTATGCCATTTTTGCGCAATGTACACATCTCGGCTGCACCCCGCGCTGGCTCGAAGCGGAAGCCAAATTCAAATGCCCGTGTCACGGCAGCGGCTTTACGATGGACGGCCTGAATTTTGAAGGGCCGGCGCCGCGGCCGCTGGAACGCGTGAAAATCGGCATCTCCGAAGACGGCCAATTACTCGTCGATACGAGTATTCGCTACCGCGAGGAACAAGGTCAATGGAGCAACCCCGACGCCTTTTTACCGCTCGGCGTATCGTGAGCAAATGCTGCAAAGCCAGGGGCAAACGGTAAGAGGTGAATATTCCAAAATCCCCCTTGCCGTTTGCCCCTTTTTCGTTGGGTGGGAAAGGGTGCAAGCAGTTTGCTGTCATTCCGAGGGGGTTTGTGCCGCGCCAGGTTCATCATCGCTTTGCGCCTCGTTTAGTGAGATTCAATTAAAATGATCTTTGCCGTGACTTAACGTTGCAACGTAGCGCGAAGCAATGTATATTACCGCATCTCTTGAAGGGAGCATATTCTGAAGCAGGCGCTCTGGTATTTTGCCAAAGCTTTTCAAATGCTCGGTTTGTTCATCGTATTTTTTGGCATCATCATCGGCTTGTCTGATCCGCATGGCGATGAAGCCTTCAGGGCCGAGTTTAGATATGCCATTACCGGCGTGCTCGTGTTCGGCGTCGGCTGGCTGATGGAACGAATGTTTGCAAGACGATGACGGTCAACCTTCCCGGGTGTTGGGCATGAGAAAAATACTAGCGATGATTCTTGCCGGCGGGCGCGTCGACGAGCTTTCGGTATTAACGCTGATCCGGCCCAAGGCGGCCGTGCCGTTCGGCGGTTTGTATCGCGTCATCGATTTTCCCATGAGCAACCTCATGCACTCCGGCATCGAAAATGTCGGAATTCTCTCGCAATACCGCTCGTATTCGTTGATCAATCACATTGGCAACGGCGCCTCGTGGGAGATGGTGGGCCGCGATCGCAGCGTCACGATTTTGCCGCCCTTCAAAACACAAACGCTCTCGAGCTGGTATCGCGGCAATGCCGATGCGGTTTATCAAAACCTCGGTTATCTGCGCATTCACCGCCCCGATCTTGTGCTGGTGCTCTCTGGGGATCACATCTATTCGATGAATTACAATCCGCTAATCGAGTTTCACCTCGAAAATCGCGCGGATTTGACCATGGCGTTTACGCGCATTAACAAGGCGCAAGCCACGCGCTTCGGCGTCGGCCGCATTGAATTGGAAACCGGCAAACCCGGCGGACGTTTGCTGGAATATGCCGAAAAACCCGAAACGTCTCCGGATTGGCCGGAGCAGGAATGCTGGGCCTCGCTCACCATCTATCTCTTTTCTGCAAAAGTGCTGGCCGAGGTTCTTGCTAAACACGCGCAGAGCGATCCGACAACGTATGAATTCGGACGAGACATCATCCCCGCTGCCGTAAAAAACTATCGGGTATTTGGCTACGCGTATGAGGGCTATTGGGGCTACACGCGCACAATTGATGAATACTGGCAGACCAACATGGATATGCTCGGCGAAAAGCCCATGATCGAGCCTGAGCGCTGGAAAATCCGCACCAATCTCGAACACAGCGCGGTGCGCGATCGCCCGCCTGCGTTGATCGGGCCGCAAGCGAAGATCGAGAATTCCCTGATCTACAGCGGCTGCCGCGTGTACGGCGCGGTGAAGAATAGCATTCTCTTTCCCGGCGTGGTGATCGGCGAGAATGTGCAGGTGGGCGATTCCATTTTGATGTTTGACGCCAAAGTTGCGCCGGAATGCGTGTTGCATAAAGTTATCACGGATTCGGAGGTGGAGATTGGCCGCGGGTGTTTGATCGGCAATGGCGATCCCACAATTCACAATGAAGAATACTCGGATTTGTTGCGCAGCGGCATTACGCTGATCGGCCGCGGCGCGATTCTACCCGAGGGCATTACGATCGGCTCGAATTGCATTGTGCATCCGGAGCTGGAGCCCTCGCGGTTTCACGACAAGGTGTATGAATCGGGTGTGTCGATTTCTTAAGATAAGCTGGGGCGGCAGCGCTTTAGTGGTGCAAGTTTTCGGTTGATTTTTACCGGCGGCGTAGCCCGGGCCGCGTTAAAATCAAATGACAAACTTTCTGTGACATTTATGCACAACACACCTGGCTCAGACAGATTCAAGAAAAAAAAGTTTATCAATCCTTTTATGTCATCCAGGGATCTTGTGAAGTTGCAGGCAAATTATCGAGTACTTCACAAGATTCGTCTGAATGACATTTCGAAGGAACTACTCCTGCAAATTAAGGTACCAGCGAACTAGGCGTTGTGGCCTGGTCAAGAGTTGCCGATATGAAACAAATCATATCCTTTCTCCCATGAAGAAAACCCTCGCCATGCTGCTGGCCGGCGGCGTCGGCAGCCGGCTGAATATTCTCGCGCATGCGCGCGCCAAGCCGGCCGTGCCATTCGGCGGCATGTATCGCATCATCGACTTCACCCTGAGCAACGCTAAGAATTCCGGCATCATTAACGTCGGCGTGCTCACGCAATACAAGCCGCTTTCGTTGATGGAACATATCGGCGGCGGCGAGCCATGGGATTTCATGGGCCGCATGCGCGGCGCGAAAATTCTGCCCCCGCGTACCGGCGAAAAGGATTCTGATTGGTATAAAGGCACGGCCGACGCCATCCGACAAAATGCCGACTACATCCGCAATTTCGATGCGGATCAGGTATTGATTCTCTCCGGCGATCACATTTACTACATGGATTAC
>SZPB01000389.1 GCA_030263535.1 Cytophagia bacterium CHB2 | reverse complement strand
ATTTTTTTTGAATCATCAACGCCGTCAATGAACTCTCCCGGATGAAAAATCACTGCGGCTGCAACCACCGGGCCGGCAAGCGGGCCGCGGCCCGCCTCGTCGACGCCGGCGATGAGCGACAGCCCCTGTTGCCACAGGGTTTTTTCATAATGCAATTTGTCAATGGCGGCTTTCATATCTCACTCAAAAATTTTTAGACGAGAGATTTATTTTTGGACATTCAACCCCGCGAGCTGCAAACGGAAAAGTGCCAAGCAGAAAACAGCGCTGCAAGCACACATGAACGCTTTGTAATATAACGCGAGCCTCCAGGGAAAGCAATCAGAAAAAATGCTTGCACGTTCAGGCGCAAATCGGTACTATTTTGTTAAAGGCCGCGCAGGCCTTTCGCGCGATACCAACCGGTTCACGGCATGCCAGGGAGGTGATCCTATGACGTACAATGAAGTCGGCATCAATTTGGATGAAGAAATCCTAAATGTAGCCGAGGCGTTTAATCTCGATGCGCATCGTCTGCATGTCGAATTTTTCAGCCCGGGGCATCAAGGCATTTTTGTCGAAGAAATGGGGGCAAGCAAGTTTCGCATTCACCTCAGCCTGGAAGAGAAACGCATTATCTCCGTCAAACAAATTTCCGGGCCCGCCGAACACGCGCCCGGTGAGCCGGATCCGTTTGCGAAATACAAAGCTTTTATGAAATAGTTGCGGTAAAATTTTAGATCAAGGATACTCGTATGTCACGCTCTCGTGCGTCTCTACTGCCGAGCTTGATTGTCGGCGTTGTTGCCGGCGTTGTCTTGGCAACCGTTTTTTTTCATTCGTCGTTTACGCCGCCCAGCCGGACCGGCCAATCCTCGAACCTGGATTCTGCAGCGATTACACCGGTGGCCGCGCAAACGGCCATGAGCCCCTCGCAAACGGCTGCCAGCTCAGCCAGCATGTTGCTCGAAGACGAACGCAACACCATCGATGTCTTTCAGCGGTCTTCACCCTCGGTGGTGTTTGTGATCAACAAAGCGCTGCGCAGCGACATTTTTTCGATGGACGTGATGGAGGTGCAGCAAGGTTCGGGCAGCGGCTTCATCTGGAATACCGGCGGCTACATCGTGACGAATTATCACGTCGTACAAAATGGCGATGCGTTTAGCGTCACGCTGAATGACAACACCACTTACGATGCGGAATTGATCGGCGCCGAGCCGAGCAAGGATATTGCCGTGGTGAAAATCAATGCGCCGGAGGCCAAGCTTGCGCCGGTGGCCATTGGCGGTTCGGAAAATTTGCGTGTGGGACAAAAAGTGATCGCCATCGGCAATCCCTTTGGGCTGGATCAAACGCTGACCACCGGCGTGGTGAGCGCGCTTGGCCGTCAAATCAAATCCAGCAACAACCGGACAATCGAAGGCGTTATTCAAACCGACGCCGCCATCAACCCCGGAAATTCCGGCGGACCGCTGCTGAATTCGCGCGGCGAATTGATCGGCATCAATACCGCGATTTACAGCACCAGCGGATCGAGTGCGGGCATCGGCTTTGCTGTGCCGGTCAACATTGTCAAACGTGTGGTGCCGCAACTGATCAAATACGGCAAAGTCATCCGCCCGGGATTGGGCGTCAGCACGATCGATGACAATATCGCTCGGCGTTGGCGCATTAAGGGCGTGATCATCCATCGTGTGCAGCCCGGTGGCGCGGCGGATCGTGCCGGTTTGAACGGCATCGTGCAAAATCGCTGGGGTGAAATTCGGTTGGGTGACATCATTACCGGCATCAACGGTAAGCCCGTCACCAATTTTGATGAATTGGGCACGGAGCTTGAACGGTATCAAATTGGTGAAGTGGTTACCGTCAATATCCTGCGCGGCGACCGGGAAACCTCGGTGAAAGTCCGGTTGCAAGAACTATAAAGGCCGATGAGCGTGCGGCGCCAGCGGAAAATGTGATCATTATTTATTTGTGAGAGGGAGCATGAACTTCGGTTTTATCATTGATAATCGCAAATGCATCGGTTGTCACGCTTGCACCGTGGCCTGCAAAGCCGAGCATGATGTTCCTATTGGCGTCAATCGTACGTGGGTCAAATATATTGAGAAAGGTGAGTTTCCGCACACGCGCCGGCTGTTTTCCGTGCTGCGCTGCAATCATTGTGACGAGGCGCCCTGTGTGGAAATTTGTCCGGTGACCGCGCTCTATCGCCGCGGCGACGGCATCGTCGATTTCGACAACCGCCGCTGCATCGGCTGCAAAGGATGCATGCAGGCGTGTCCGTATGATGCGCTTTACATCGATCCCAACACGCACACCGCGGCAAAATGCAATTACTGCGCGCATCGCGTGGAAATCGGTTTGGAGCCTGCTTGCGTCAACGTCTGCCCGGAACATGCCATCATCTCCGGCGATCTCGACAATCCGCTTTCCGAGATTGCGCAACTGCTCGCGCGCGAACAAGTGACCGCGCGCAAAGTAGAAAAAGGCACGCGACCCAAATTGTTTTATATCGAAGGCGACGACGCCTCGCTCAAGCCCAGCGCGACAGAACAAGCCAGCAATTATATGTGGAGTTCACAAACCGCCGGCGTCGGCCACTTCGCCCATTTTGCCGAAGCGCGCATGCAGCAGGCCGATGCCGCAAAAATGGCGGAAACGCTGGCGGGAAAGGGCGAATGGGTGAGCGGAGGGAATGGTGAGGGTGAGGAGGTTTTGATTCCGCGCGGCGGCGACGAGAAAAAAATGAAACACAAGGCGCAGGAAGTGGTTCAGGAAAAAGCGCGCCGCGTTTATGATGCGCCCGGCAAGGGCGTGCTCTGGGGCTGGGAAGTTTCGGCATATGTTTGGACGAAAGCTATCGCCGCAGGCGCATTTTTGGTGCCTTTCCTCGCCACAGTTTTTCATCTCACGCAAACGCCAGCAAGCGTGCAATGGTTGAGTCTGGCGTTGAGTTTGTTTTTTTTGATTGCCACCACCGCGCTGCTGGTCAAAGATCTGGATCAAGCACAGAGATTCATTTATGTTTTGCTACGGCCGCAGTGGAAATCCTGGCTGGTGAAAGGCGGCTATGCGCTGACGATCTACGGCGCGCTGCTCACGCTTGCGGCTGCGGCGAAATTCTTCAACTGGCCGAATGTGGAAATCTTTGCGAATTGGACGGCTGCTGCCTTTGCTGTGATCGCGGCGCTTTACACCGCATTTCTGTTCGCGCAAGCCAAGGGCCGGGATTTCTGGCAAAGCCCGGTGCTGCCCCTGCACATGCTGGTGCATGCTTTCATGGCGGGCGCGGCGATCTTGGCCGTTTGCGCGTCATTTATGACGGCGCCGGAAAACTGGATTGCCTTTTTGCGCATGACGCTTTACGTTTCCATTCTGACTAATCTCGTCATCCTTACTGTGGAATTGCTCACACCGCATTCCACCGCCGATGCCAAAGCCGTGAAAGAAATGATCGTGGCGGGAAGATTCGGCAAGACGTTTTGGTACGGGGCATTGTTGTGCGGCAATGCCTTGCCGCTGTTGCTGCTGGCGTTTGGCGGATCGCTGCTCTCCGCGATTGCCGGCATACTCGTGCTGCTCGGCATCTATCTCACCGAACATATCTGGGTGCGCGCGCCGCAGTTGCTTCCGCTGAGTTGACTCGAACTGTGTGAGCTGGCTTTATGACACTCCCCAACGCAGACGAGCTGCGACCAAATTCCACCACCAAGCACTAAGCTTTTTTCTTGGGGTCTTCGTGTCCTGGTGGTGAGACAGTCTTTGCTTTTTTTGTAGCGATTCAAGTTTAGCGAAATTAGCCGCCCTGTCATCCAGGAGGGATATCGTGACGTATCAAGCAGAGCAACAATGGCTTCATAAAATTTTTTGCCGCAGGACGGCTTATTGGCACAGCCAGAATGAAACGAATATTTGCAAGATGAAACGAGCATGATTATGCGGCCCAAGCCTTTCTTTCTTCTTTTTATCATGATCGGTTTATTTTATTCCATCTCCTGCGCGCAAGAAATGAAAACCGGCTTTCTCCAACGCGAAATCAAAATCAACGGTCAAACCTACTGCTATCAAATCTTCGTTCCCCAACATTTCACCCCGGCCAAAAAATGGCCGGTGATTCTCTTCCTGCACGGCGCGGGTGAACGCGGCGCGGATTGTGAGCGCCAGGCGCAGGTGGGGCTTGGCCCGGCGATTCGCAAACAAATCGAGTCTTTTCCTGCTATCGTCGTATTGCCGCAATGCCGGCAGGACTCGGTTTGGATTGGCAAAATGGAAGAGTTGGCGCTCGCCGCTTTGGATAAAACTATAAAAGATTTCAACGGCGATACGCAACGCATTTATTTGACCGGACTTTCCATGGGCGGTTATGGCGCGTGGTATCTCGCCTCACGCCACCCGCAAAAATTTGCCGCCCTCGCGCCGGTGTGCGGCGGCATCATTCCGCCGCCGAGCCGTTTATTTCCACGCTACGCACTGAATCTCATTCCCAAAGACAAGCCGTATGAAACCATCGCCCAAAAAATCGGCAAAATGCCGGTGTGGATTTTTCATGGCGAGGCCGATCCTGTGATTCGCGTCACCGAATCGCGCGAAATGAATGCCGCGTTGCGAGCGCTGGGCGGCAAGGTGAAATACACTGAATATCCCGGCGTGGGCCATAACTCGTGGGATAGCGCCTATGCCGAACCGGAATTCTGGAGCTGGCTGTGGGCGCAACGCCGCAAGAGCAATTGAAGAGCTTGAAATCTTATGTAAAGGCGATTCATTCTTTTTGGTGTGCGGCATTTATCAATCTTGACATGTTCTGACTTCAGAATCTAGAATAATGAAACCAAGTTATCCGGGCGCCTTTTGCGCGGTGCTTGTTCTTATCGCTCTGCCCGCATATGGCCAAAGTCTTTCGCCGGCGACTATTCACGGCGTTGTCAAGGATATTGAGAACGGCGCGCCGATTGTTTCGGCCAGCGTTTTCATTGCGAATACCACCTTGGGCGATGCCACCGATGCACAAGGCGCCTTTGAAATCATTCGTGTGCCGCCCGGCACGCACCAGTTGGTGGTTTCCATCATTGGATATGAAACGCAAACACGCAGCATTCGCGTCATGGCAGCGGATTCGGACAATCAGAATTTCAACCTCAAGCCCAAGACTTTGGAAGCGGCGACCGTTGAAGTCGTAGCCGAACCGCCGCATGAATGGCGAAAAAATCTCAAGAAATTCGAAGAGCTGTTTTGGGGCACATCCCGGCTCGTCGCCGAATGCAAACTGGTCAATCCTGAGGTGTTGGATTTCAACACGCCCACAGATGCGAAGTCGTTCATCGCCCGCGCGGAACAGCCTCTCGACATGGAAAATCGCGGGCTGGGTTTTAGGGTTGAAATCATTCTGCTCGAGTTCAAACAAAATCTGAATGATGAGAGCTTGCGCTATCAAATCATCCCTCACTTCAAAGCGCTGGCCCCCGCGAGTGATCGGGAAGAACACAAATGGCGACAAAACCGTTTGCACGCGTATCGCGGCTCGTTACGGCATTTCTATCGCGCGCTGATTGCGAATCGCTTGCTGGCCGAGGGGTTTCGCGTGTTCCGCATGCCGGCGTTGCCCTGGCTGACGGATAGCGCCGAACGCCGGCCAATCACCTCGCAGGAATTGCTGACGGAAACCTCGGTATCGTTCGAACGCCAACTGCGGCTGCCCGAATATTTGGAAGTGAGGTATGACGATGAAAAAGAAGGCGAGCAAATCTCCTGGCTGGATGGCCGCGACAATCCCATCACGTTGAACGTCTCCGGTTATGTCACCGGCCCGTTCGATGTTATGGTTTATGGCTACTGGGCCGGCCAGCGAGTTGCTGAA
>SZPB01000388.1 GCA_030263535.1 Cytophagia bacterium CHB2 | reverse complement strand
CACCAACATCGGACGCGCGCACATTGAATTTTTCGGAGATGTTGCCGGCGTGGCGCAAGCCAAGCGCGAGTTGTTTCGCCATCTGCATGAGCACGACGGCATTGCATTCTTGAACGCTGACGATCCGCTGTTGCCGACGGTACATCCCGCCGGTTTGAAAGCCGTGACCTACGGCCTGCAAAAACCGGCGCAGATTCAGGGCGCGATCAAAGAGATCGATGCCAGCGGGCACGTCACGCTCGCCTGGCGCGGCGTCGATATTCGCTTGAATGTGCCGGGGGCGCACAATGCCAGCAATGCGCTCGCCGCCGTTGCGGTGGGAGATTTTTTCGGACTCGAGGCTGCGGCAATCAAAGCAGGAATTGAAAGTTGCGCCAGCGTGGCGAAGCGTATGCAAATCGTGCACAAAAACGGCATGATCATTATCAACGACGCCTACAACGCCAACCCGGAATCCACCAAGCTCGCGCTGGAATTTCTGGCGCAACAACCGCTGGCAGAACACGCCCGGCGCGTCGCGATTTTAGGCGATATGCTGGAATTGGGCGCAAGCGCGCAGGCCGCGCATCGCGAAATTGGAGAATTCATCACCACGCTGCCGATACAAGCCGTGTTTGCTTACGGCCCGCTCACGAAACATCTCATTCAAGCCGTCGGGCAATATTGCTGGGCCGAACATTTTGAGAGCAAGCAAAATTTGATTGCCGAGGTGAACCGGTCCGTGCGCCCCGGCGATGCGTTGCTGCTCAAAGGCAGCCGCGGCATGGCGATGGAGGACGTGTTGGAGAAGTTGTCAGAGGCATAACTTTATTCCCTTATCCTGCGCATGTTCCGGCGTGCATCCGATGATTGCGCCGGAGCAAGAGTGAAAAGGAGCCGTCCATGCTGTATTATCTGCTCTACCCGTTGCGTGAGCATATTTCCGGCTTCAACTTGTTTCAGTACATCTCGTTTCGCGCCGGCTTTGCCGCGATTACCGCGTTGCTGATCAGCTTCGTTGTCGGGCCGCGCCTTATCAACTTCTTGCGCGAACGCTTGATCGGCCAGGAAGTGCGCAAAGACGGCCCGCAAACGCATCTGAAAAAACAAGGCACGCCCACCATGGGCGGCTTGATCATTCTGGCCGCCGCGCTGTTGCCAACGTTGCTCTGGGCGCGCGCGACGATTTATGTCGGCCTCGTTGTGCTCGCAACCGTCTGGATGGGCGTAGTCGGATTCATCGATGATTACCTGAAAGTCGTCAAGAAGGCTCCCAAAGGTTTATACGGCCGCTACAAAATCGTCGGGCAAGTTTCACTCGGTTTCGTGCTGGGCAGCATCATCTTTTTTGCGCCGCAGTTCGATGGCATTGCAACCTTGACCACAGTGCCGTTCTTTAAAAATTTTGAATTCGATCTCGGTTTGAATCTTGGTTTTCCTTACAACTACATTCCGTATGTCCTGGTGGTGATTTTTATCATCACCGCGACGAGCAACTCGGTGAATTTGACCGACGGCCTGGACGGATTAGCGGTGGGATTGGTGGCGATTTCCGCCGCCGCGTGGGCGCTGATTTGTTACGTCTCCGGCCGCACGGATTTTAGCGATTATTTGAACATTCTTTACCTGCCGGGCGCGGGTGAGTTGACAGTTTTTTGCGCGGCCTTGTTCGGCGCCGCATTGGGTTTTCTCTGGTACAATGCGCATCCCGCGCAAGCGTTCATGGGAGATACCGGTTCGCTGGCCCTCGGCAGTGCGCTGGGCACACTCGCCGTTTTGGTTAAGAAAGAATTATTGTTGCCGATCATCGGCGGCATTTTTGTGGCCGAAAGCCTGTCGGTGATCATTCAGGTTTGGTACTTCAAACGCACCGGCGGCAAGCGCATTTTCCGCATGGCGCCGCTGCATCATCACTTTGAGTTAAAAGGCTGGAGTGAACCGCAAGTTGTTGTGCGCTTTTGGATCGTCGGCATCTTGCTGGCATTGCTGACGCTGACGACGTTTAAGGTACGTTAATGAGATGTTACCTTAGTTTTTGTGAGAGCCGTTCGTTTGAAATGTCATTCAGGCGAATCTTGTCAAGTACTCGCCGCGATGCCAGTAACTTCACAAGAGGCCTGCTGCATGACAAATAGGGATGCATAAATTTTTCAAGGTAACCGCATACGAATTCGCGTGGCTGCGGCAATTTTCTAAACTGCTGTTGGTTGATTTCGATTATTCCGAGTGTCTGTTTTATCATTTTCAAGATCCATAATGCGCCGTCAAAATTTAGATTTGATTCTGCTGATTGCCGTCCTGTTTCTGCTGCTCCTCGGCGTCTGCTTCGTGTTTACCGCAAGCTCGGCGCGCGCCGAGCGGCTGCATCAGGACAGCGCATTTTATCTCAAGCGTCAAATGCTGCGCTTGCTGATCGGCTTGTTGCTCGGTTTTTTGATGATGCGCGTGGATTACCATAAAATACTGCAAATTTCGCCGCTCATCTACATGGTCAGTCTGGCGCTGCTGGTGTTCCTGCTGTTTGCGCCGGAATCGTGGATGATTCGCGGCTCACGGCGCTGGCTCATGCTTGGCCCGGTGCAATTTCAACCCTCGGAATTGGCAAAATACGGCCTGGTGTTCTACCTCGCCATGAATCTTGCCAAACCCAAGCTCGATCTGCGCAAGTTCGGCGACGGTTTAGCGCCACAATTGCTGCTCATCAGCGCGATCGTCATCGTGGTCGCCCTCGAACCGGATCTGGGTTCGGCATTGATGATCGCTGCGGTTGCATTGTGCCTGCTCTTTCTCGCCGGCGCGAAATTGGCGCATTTGTTCGCGCTGCTTTCCACCGCAGCTTTGGTGATCGTTGCATTCACGGCCAGAGTTGCTTACCAGCGCGGCCGTGTGGAATCGTTCGTGGAATCGTTCGTGGGCAATGCCGAACCTGCCTGGCAGGTCAAACAATCACTCATCGGATTGGGCACCGGCGGCCTGACAGGTTTGGGGTTGGGCAACAGCAAACAAAAGCTGATGTTCTTGCCGGATCCCTTCACCGATTTCATCATGTCGATTATCGGTGAAGAGCTTGGTTTGCTCGGCGCGTTGCTGGTTATCGGGTTGTTCCTGCTGATTCTGTGGCGCGGTTTTCACATCGCGCGGCATGCGCCGGATCAGGAAGGCCGTTTGATCGCCTGGGGCATCACGTGCATCATCGGTTTGGGCGCGTTCATCAACATGGCCGTGGTCATGAATCTGTTGCCGACCACGGGCATTCCGCTGCCGTTCGTGAGTTATGGCGGCACCGCCTTGATCATGAATCTCATAGGCGTCGGCGTCTTGTTGAATATTTCGCGCAGCGGTAAACCCGCCGCCGCGAAGGGAATGTCTCAAGTGCCGCTCGCGAAGGTGCAATGGTATCGTGACCGCAAACGTTGAGCCCGCGGCGCCGGAGTTGCGCCTGATGTTTGCCGGCGGCGGCACCGGCGGCCATCTGTATCCTGCGATCGCGATTGCCGAGGCGTTCAGGCAACGCGTTTCATCCGTGCGAATGCTGTTCATCGGCACCGAGCGCGGGCTTGAGGCGCGCGTGTTGCCGAGTTTGGGTTATCGGTTGGAGCTTGTGCCCGTGCGCGGCCTGCTGCGCAAATTGACCTGGAGCAACCTCATGGTTCCGGTTGATCTCATGCGCAGCGTGAGGCAATGCCGAAGGTTGTTGCGTGAATTTCAGCCGCATCTCGTCATCGGAACGGGCGGTTATGTCAGCGGCCCGGCGTTGCTCGCCGCCCGCCTCAGCGGAAGAAAATTTGTGATACAAGAACAAAACAGCTTTCCCGGTTTGGCCAATCGCATGTTCGGCAATCATGCGGATGCCGTGTTTCTGAGCTTCGAGGAAAGCCGAAAATATTTTCGCAAACAGCATCACGTGCAGGTGGTGGGCAACCCGGTACGCAGCAATTTGCAGGCACGCACACCGGAAATGCGGCAACAAGCCGCTCAAAAATGGCGGTTGCACGCCGATAAAACGACATTGTTCGTATTCGGCGGCAGTCAAGGCGCGCGCCGCATCAATGAAGCGATGGTCGAGCTGTTGCCGCGCCTGGCACAATTGCCCGGGTTGCAAGTGTTGTGGGTTACCGGGCCGAGCCATTTCGAACGAATCGCAGCACTGACACAACAACAAGCCGTGCGCGCCGTGCCCTATATCGACGATATGAATTTGGCGTATGCCCTCGCAGATTTCGTGCTCTGCCGCGCCGGCGCCACCACCATTTTTGAATTGATGCTGTGCGGGCTGCCGTCGATACTGATTCCGTTTCCGTTTGCGACGGCGGACCATCAAACCTTCAATGCGCGCGCATTGGAATATGCAGGCGCCGCCATTGTCGTGTTGGAAAAAGACCTGCGGGCTGAGGTTTTGTTTAACATGATAAACACGCTTGCAAGGGACACGCATGCTCGGCGGAAGATGGCAAAAGCTGCCCACAAACACGCGCGGCCCAACGCCGCGGCTGAAATCGTCGAGGTGTGTATGAATTTAATTGAGCAAAAAAACTGAGGACGCTTAAGTCTCAATCGGGTGAAATCGTTGTTCTAAAAGCAATAATTTCTTCCCGCGGACATCAGGCAATTTACGGACAAAGAGTTTTTCATCTGCTGGATTGTTTCTGTCCGTTGACGATTTCCTTTTGAGTTGCGGTTTATCCGAGTTGGGATAAAGCCATTTGGGAAAACCCGCATTGCGGATTGTCTGTTTGGTTTAAAACAAGAACATAAATTTCGAGGATATGGCCTATGATTTCGCCACGCTACAGCAAGCTTTTCTTTTTCACGACGACATTCTTGTTGAGCGGCTTGCATTTGCAGAATTGGGTTGGCGCGGATGCCAGTTTTACGGTGCAGCGCGTCGCCGTCAAAGGCAACTCGTTCTTGAGCGCTGAAACGATTTTAAAAACCGCGCAAGTGCCGCAAGGCGAGCGCACGTATCGCGTCGATGTTACACAAATCGAAGAGCAGCTCGAAACCTTGCCGTTTGTGGAAGAAGTGCAGGTCAGCCGCATTTTCCCCTCGACCGTCCAGATTTACGTCAAAGAACGCGAGGCGATCGCCCTGTTGAGCGCGAAAGGCCTAAGCCCGATTGCCGCCAACGGAGAAGTCTTGCCGCAAGTCGAAGCCGGCGTGCGCCTGGATTTGCCGGTGGTGTCCGGCGTGTCGTTCAAACAAGACAATTCCAAAAGAGTATTGTCAGAAGCAGGCAAATTTCTTTGTGATTTTATCAGCGTGTTGCGCACACAAAATCCGGTGATGTATCACGACGTTTCCGAGTTTCATCTTGACGGCAAGGGCAATCTGGTTTTGTTTCTTTATTCTCACGGCGTTCCGGTTTATTTGGGCAAGCAGCAATGGTTGGAACGCTGTGATCGTTTGCAAACCGTGTTGCAGCAATTGCCGCACAATGGAAACGGCCTGGCCGCGATCGATTTGCGCTTTGAAAATCAAGTCGTGACGCGAAGAACATGAAGCCGGCGGCTGGTGTAGCGGTAAGGAATAACCAGCAACAGGCACCTTAACCACAAGACTTTAGGAGACAATTTTATGGTACTCGACTACATTTGCGCGCTGGACATCGGCACAACCAAAATTTGTGCGCTGATTGCTGAAGTCGATGAGCACGGCCAGCTCAAGATTATCGGCATGGGCACGGCGCCGTCCGAAGGGCTGCGCCGCGGTGTCGTCATCAATCTCGAACGCACGGTCAATTCCATTCTGCGCGCGAAAAACGAGGCCGAGCGCATGGCCGGCGTCGAGATTCAAGCCGTTTACACCGGCATTGCCGGGGATCATATTCGCAGCGTCAACGGCCGCGGTGTGGTTGCGGTGACCGGCGAGGATCACGTCATCACGCTTGAAGATCG
>SZPB01000387.1 GCA_030263535.1 Cytophagia bacterium CHB2 | reverse complement strand
ATTTAATCCATAAGGCCCTTAAAATCAGAATAAAATTCTGAAAGTTTTATGGTAAAATAATTCAAGGGCAAAATGATTTGAAATAATTTTTGCCGTTAAATCATCTTGCCTAAAGCTTTTTAAGCCATAAGGCACACAAACTCAGAATAAAATTCTGAAAGTTTTATGGCAAAATAATTCAAGGGCAAAATGATTTGAAATAATTTTGCCGTTAAATCATCTTGCCTAAAGCTTTTTAAGCTGCCCACAGGGCTCCAGTTTTCAGCTTGTCTGAAAAAGAGAAAAAATCTCTGTTTTCTCCGTGTTAAAAAATCTTTGCTTTTTTTGCTCATCAGGCATCGCCGGCGCGCGAATCGTCAGTTTCACCGCATCAGCAGCAATTTTCGCTGGGCGGTGAAGCTGCCGGCGCGCAGCACATACAAATACACGCCGCTCGAGACCCGTTCGCCGCGGGCGTTCGTGGCATCCCAGACAAGCTCATGACTGCCGGGGGCAAACTCGCGGTTCACCAATCGCTTCACAAGCTGGCCGTTGATATTGTAGATCGACAACCTCACTTCGCTGGCAACCGGCAGTTGAAAACCGATCACCGTCGAGGGGTTGAACGGATTCGGGTAGTTCTGCAACAGGGCGAATGCCGTGGGCAGCGCGGGCGACTCCGCGATTTCCTCCCCGGCCTCTGCTTCCGCCGGCGGGTCGGTTTTGGGCAGCGGCGTGCTCGAGCTGTGGTGCAGAAAAACGGCGTTTTTCTCGACTTCGATCTCTTCGGCGATAATGGCGCCCTTGAAGCGCGCGCCGTTTTCCAGCGTCACATTGGCCCTGGGGGCGATGATGGTTCCCAGCACGGTGGCTTGTTTGCCGAGAATCACCGCCTGCGATTTCTCGAAATTGAAAGTCACCAGCCCGGTATTCTCATTACCGCCCAGGATTTCCACTTTGGCTTTTTGGCCGAATTCCAGCTTGTCTTCGACGTTGATGCTCACCGCGCCGCCGGAGATGTCGATGGCAAGCGCGGCCTGTTTATCCAAAATCAGCGATTCCATGAAATACTCGCCGGCGCCCAGCGCGAGCACGCCGTTTTTCTCCACTTTCACCTCGCCGTAGGAATCCGGCGCCAGGGCCAGCGTCTTTCCCTTTTTCACCCGGATGTCTTTGCCGCCCGCGGAAAAATTCACCTCCGGCAGCGGCTGCACGGCCACGGCCGCGTCCTCGGTTACTGTGCCGGTGATTTTGCCGGAATTCTTGACTTTGTTGCCGGCCGAGGCGTCGCCGTCGATAATGTTCTTTTTGTCGATGGTGATGTCATCCACCGCCGTCAGATTGCCGAGAAGGGTTTTATTCGTGCCCTTTTTGATGACGATGTCGTTGTTGCTGTGCAGGTCGCCTTCGGAGTTGGCTAAACCGTTGAGCAAAATCTCGTTGTTGGCCAGCAGCGCGAAGGGAAACGCCGGCGGCGTTGCCCGGCTGCCTTCGCCAATGATCGTAAACGCCGGAATATTGGCCGTGCGAATCTCAAAGGCCGACAGGCTGCTCACCGTGGCCGTGGGGCTTACCGCGCTGAAGCGAATCTCGTCTCCCACCAGCGCGGCGGAGGTTGTGGCGGCGCTGCCCGAAATTTTGCCCAGCGCCGTGGCCGGCGGCGAATAGCTCACCAGCCCGGCAAAGCCGACGATCATGTCCGGGTCGACAGTCCCGGTCTCGGCGCGCACCACTTCGATTGGCCCAACCGTGCCCGCCAGCGCGCCGCCGTCTTCGTTGGGCACCATGGCTGTGCCGGCCAGCGCGCCCTGGTTGAACACCTGCACCTGCACCCCGCTGGCGCCAACGGGGAGCCAACACGGGCTGACAAGGAACGTGCTGCCGCCATCGCGCAGCTCCAGCGTTCCGTAGGTCTGGCCGGGCGCGCCGTTCACCGTGCCTTTGCCCTCCAGCAGCAGGGCGGCGCCGCTGCCGGCTTGCAGGCTGATGGGCGCGGTTTCCACCAAATAGTCCGGGTCCACATAGCCGGTCAGGTCGAGCAGCACGCCGTCATTGCCGCTGGCGCCGAGGTTGCTGACGGCGAGCTGGCCGCCGGTAGCGTCCAGCAGCGCCTGGCCCAGGCCGCTGTGGCTGGAGCCGAACAGGCCCACGCTCTCGTTGGCGATGGTAAACTCGGAGATATCGTCCACGGCGCGCGCTTCGATCGCGCTGACGAAATCGACCGTGGCCGTGGCATCGCTGCTTTTCACCACGATGCGGTCGCCGGTGACCGTGCTGCCGTTAGGCTCGGTGATCTGGTCGGCGGCAGCCAGGGTCACGACTGCGGCAATGCCGCCAGCGCCGTCGTCGAGCGGGATAAATGGCAGGAAGGTCTGCCACTGCGGATTCTGCAAGCCGATATTGTCCTGCGGGTTAATGGCGCCGGAGAAGACCAGGTTGCTGCCGTTGTAGATTTCCAGGGTGAAGCTGCTGGCGCCCAGAACGCTGAAATCGGCAAAGACGTTGGCGGTGGTGCCCACGCCGGTGCCGGTAACGCTGATGCAGGCGAAAGTCTGGCCGGGGCCGCCGTTCACCTGGCCGTTGGCGCAGATTTTCAGCTCCGAGGCTTCGGTCAGGGGCGGTATGCTGGCAAAGGTGATCTGGCCGTAATCCGCCGTGCCCAGCGCGGCGAGCACGCCGTCGCTGCCGGAATTGCCGAGATTCTCGACCAGCAGCCGGCCGTTGACGTCGATGCTGAGATTGGCATTGCCTAGCGGGGAATTGGTAAATCCGGAAAAATTAATATTTTGGGAGGCCGCGGGTTGGGCAAGAGCGCACAACAGCAGCAAGGTGAGCGTTGCGAAAGTGTGCCGGCCGAGTTGGCGGCGGCGGGTTGGTCCGGTTTGCTGAGGCATGGGTCGATCCTCCATTTTGGATGGTCCTCGTCACAGCCGGCGCGGGATTAGGATGGCGCAAGCCGCGGTGTGGTGCATTTTAAAAAACTATATATGATCGCTTGTGCATTCCGGCTAACCCCGTCAGGGGTGGAATGTTTATAGCAATTCAGGTTACCAGAATTCTTGAACTCCGTCAGGAGTGACATGTTTATAGTCGAATGATTGTATCTAACAGCCCAACCCCAGCGGGGTGACATGCCAGCCACCCGCTGTGCCACACCTACGCCGTTTGAGGGTTGTAGCAAATGCCTTATGCTATAAACATTTCATCCCTACGGGATTGGGGATTTGTGGAACGCTGCATTGCTATAAACATTTCACTCCTACGGAGTTTCTCAAATCTCGGGTGGTTGTATCTGTTACAATCTCGAGGTTTGCAATACAAAAACTTTCACGCAAAGGCGCAGAGTCGCAAAGGTATCGCAAAGAAGAAGCTTTGCGCGTTCCCTATGGGACAAGCTTTGCGTGATGCTTTTTCTTTTTTGATTTAGGTTTATCGCGTTGTGTGTGGTATGTTTCATCTCATTCATACAAGCCCCGATACTGATTTGACAAAACACATGATCCACTCCACCAGAGTTTTTACAATCAGGATGGCGGCATTGCTATAAACCATTGCGCAGCAAAAGTTAGAAAAAATTTCTGACTTTTTTTGAACAGGAGCGAACAGAGATTTTTTCTCTGTTCGCTCCTGTTGAAGGCCGAGCCGCCCTGAGAGCTGCGGTTTTCACTGGTTTGAAAACTGGCGTAGGCTATATACACCCAAAACTTGCGGAAATCCATACCACAACTATGGTATTTTCACCGTCAACTCCGCCGCTGTGCCATTCTCGGGGTGGGATTTGAAGTGGATGCGCCCGCCCAGTTTCTCCGCCCGTGCTTTCATGTTATTCAAGCCGTTGCCGCGATGATCCACCGCCGCCGGATCGAAGCCGATGCCGTCATCTTTGACTATCAGGCTGAGGTGGCCGTCGCGCTTTTCCAGGCTGATTTCGACCTGGCGGGCGCGCGAATGCTTGATGATATTGTGCAGCAACTCTTTGTAGATCAAAAACAGGTGGCGGCGGAATTCCATAGACAAGGTGTATTGCAGTTTTTCAGCGGGGAAATGGCAGGTGAGCGAGATGCCTTTGAGCGCAAGCAGGTCGGCGGCGGTTTCTTTCATGTGCAGCAGCAGGCTGTCCAAACTGTCGTGGCCGGGGCTGCAAACCCATACCAGCTCGTTTACCGATTCGCCAAGCTGGCGCGCGGTGCGGCCCATGCGCAGAATCAAGTCTTTGCCTTTTTCATCGAGCTGGGATTTTCCCTGCAACAGCTCGCTGGAAAGCGCGATGCTGCTCAGACTGCTGCCGATCTCATCGTGCAGATCGCGGGCGATGTGCAGGCGGGTGCGCTCGACTTCCAGCAGCCTGGCGACACGGTATTTGTACATCCCAGCAACCACGCCAATGGCCGCCAGCGTCAGGGCGAGGCGAAACCACCAGGTTTGCCAGAACGCCGGCGTAATCATCACATTCACCGCCGCGCCCTGTTCGTTCCACACGCCGTCGTTGTTCGAGCCTTTAACGCGGAACACGTACTCGCCCGGCGGCACGTTGGTATAGCTGGCCTCGTTGCGGCTGCCAGCCTGAATCCAATCCTGGTCGAAGCCTTCCAGTTTGTAAGCATACTGATTCTGCTTGGGGTTGGTGAAATCCAGCGCGGCAAACGTGAAAGAGAAAAAATTCTCATCGTAATTGAGCGAAATGGTTTTGATCTCGGCAATCGCCGTGTCGAGCTTGACGGCTTCGTTAAACTTCTTGAAACCCGTCAGCAGCACCGGCGGCGCATGCGGGTTGGTGGATTCGACGTTGGGATAGAAGCGATACACGCCATTGTTGCCGCCCCACCAAATCTCACCGTTGCGGGTTTTGATGAACGTATCAAATGCCGTGAAGGTAAAGTCGCTCGTCGTCGTGGGAGCGTTGACAATGCCATCTGCCGGCGTCAGTGATTTGAACTGTTCGCCGGCGGCGGCTCGCTCGTCAAAAATCGAAATGCCGCGATCGGTCAGCAGCCACAAACGTCCGTCATCATCGCCGAGAATTTTCAAAATGAAGTTGCTGACCAGGCCATCCTTTTCGTAATAATGCGCGGCAAAATTTTCTTTTTCGGGATCGAATTTGTGCAAACCATGACGCGTGCCGTACCAAATCATGCCGTTTCTATCCAGATATAAACCGGTATGCGACTGAGTGTTTTGGCCGAATGCCGGTTGATGGCCGGGTGTTGTGGGATATCTGACAAACTTTATCGCCTGGGTGTCGAGTTTATATATGCCATAATGCGCGCCCCAGATGATTCCGTTGCGATCTTCCAAAAGCCCCTTGGCCCAACCACTGACGACGCCCGGAGCGATCGGTTCTATCAGCGTAAAACGCCTGGCCTTGCGGTCGAACAAATATTGCCTGTAGATCGATTCGATCCAGAGGTTCGCCTGGCGATCTTCAAAAAATCTCATGAGATGGTTGTCTTTGCTGACTTCTGCGGCTTTGGGATTGGGAACAAAATGGTCAAAATTTCCCGTGCGGGGATCGAAGCGGTTTAGCCCGCCGGCAATCGTACCGACCCAAAGCGTACCGCTGCGATCCTCGTAAATCGCTTCAATGCGATTATCATTCAAGCTCTGCGGGTTCGCCGGGTCGCGTTGATAGCGCGTGAAGTTCTTGCGGATGGGATCGAATTTGTTCAAGCCGGCGCTCGTCCCAACCCAAACGTTGCCCAGGCGATCTTCAAGAATAGCCGTGATGGCATTGCTGCTCAGGCTGCGTGGATCATGGCGGGCATGAGAAAAATTTAGAAATTCGCGCGCAACGGGATCGAAACGGCTCAAGCCGCTCTCGCGTGTACCGATCCACATGACGCCTTTCACATCTTCATAGAGAATAGGAATGTTGTTGTCAATCAGGCTATTCTAGTCTTCAGAATTGCG
>SZPB01000386.1 GCA_030263535.1 Cytophagia bacterium CHB2 | reverse complement strand
AGCGACGGCTTGGCCGTCGCTTCTCTAATTCTGTGCTCGATCGCTCAACGATGGCTTGGCCAGCGCTCTCGACACTACCTAGACTTGAACGTTCAGCGACGGCTTGGCCGTCGCTTTCGGATGTTGTGTTGGATCGCTCAACAACGGCAGGGCCGTCGCTTTCAACGGCTTCTTTAAAAGGTCACGGTTAGGCCGTGACAAATCTCATGAAGGCCAGTGCGAAATAAAATCCACTAGCTGGTCGACAGTCGGACTTTGCGCATTACGCACATAAAAGCCGGAGGTGGCAACGCCCGTCAATAAACACGAAGACAGCGGCAAGTTCAACAACGCCCCCAAGCAGAAGCCGGCATTGAAATGATCTCCGCCGCCGGTGGAAATAAGAGGCTTCGGGGTAAACGGGCCGGAGACCAACGTCACTTCCTTTTCATTCGCGGCAACGGCATACTCGCGCGGATGCACTACCACGGTATCAACCGCCAATTTCGCGCGCATTTCGACGGCAATTTTTTCGATCGTTTCACGGGTTTGATATTTCACATGAATGCCCAGCACCTCGGCGAGTTCATAGCTTTCCTTTTCATTCACGCCAAGGATGACGTCAAAATACTGTTGAAATTGCGTGATCAACTGCAACGCCGCGAAAATATCCTCCGCCAATCGTTTCTCCGGATCTGCCAAATCAAAAAAGACCAGCGGCCGGGATTGCAAACGCGGGCAAATGTCGCTCAGAATATGCTGCCAGATTTCGGACAGATGTGGGATCATGGTCCAGTTCAACAGCCCGAAAAGGTGAGATTCATTTACGAAATCCCGCAGCTTCTCCAGGCCGACGCGCTGCACTAAATTTTCCCAGGTAATGTCGTTGAGCGTTTCGATCTTGCCGAGCAAGAGCTTGCCGTCTTCGAATTCAATGGCATCGGTATGGCCGGGGTCGGCAATCGAGAACACCTGCGCGCGTTGCGCCAATTCCTGAAAAACCGGGTGAATGGCAGGATAGCCCAGATTCCCGATATATTTCACTTTCATGCCAAACGCCGCCAGAGCATTGGCCATAATCGGGCCGTTGCCTCCCAGCTTCGTTTTTTGCACGATCAACTCCAAATTCGTACTTTTGCCGGCGGCATCCGCGATGCGATCGGCGAACGCCGCAATGCCGGGAACTACGGTGTAACGATCACGCGCTTCACGTTTGTCAACGATACGAACAATTTCGTCCACGAACCCGTCAAGCCCGAGCAACACCTGCTGGGTGGTTGGGCGAGCCTTGTTTGCTTGCAGCAATACCAGTGTTTGCTGATGCAGCGCCTCGTTCTCTGTCATAGCTAGCTTCCTCGTCTTGTAAATTTTTGCTCACGGTCGCGGCAACACGACGACGCCAGTGGGATCTGCTTCGACTTCAATGGTTTTCGCCACTTGAAACGTTCGGGTATCAATCACCTGAACGGTGCCGGGATTGCCGCCCTGCGAGGTGGGATGATGGCCGGTGTAAGAACCATCGAGATTTTCGTTCGTGACATACGCAAAGAAGCCGTCACGCGTGAACGCAACACCGTGCGGATTCGCAAACCCGGTCGCGCTGATCGTCGTCTCGACTTGATTGTCCACAACACGAATAACAGAAATGTCGTTCGAACCTTGATTGCAAACATAAACATGCTTGCCGTCAGGCGTCACTTCAAGCAGGAACGGCCGCTTCCCCACGCGCACGCTATCGATCACCGTTCGTGAGGAGGTGTCGATCACGCGCACTTGATCGGCGCTGAAGCAGGTAACATATGCAAAACGATCATCCGGCGTGAGCGCGACCTGCAAGGGTTGATATATCGACGAGCGCACCGGGTTGACGTCCGGCGCCAGCAGCACTGGGCCAAGTTCTTGATACGTATCGGCGCGCAGAATCGAAATACTGTCGGAGAGATAGTTTGTGATATAAATAAGCTGACCGTCTCGGCTAAACGCGATGCCGTGAGGCGCGAAGCCCACACGCAATTCGCGTATGACCGTCATGGTATTCGTATCGATCACTTGCACCGCGCGGCCGTCGCTGAAGATTTCCCAATTCGTCACAAATGCTTTGCTGCCATCGGGACTGATGACGACATTGGCCGGTGAGCGCCCGGCTTGTGCTTTGCCAACCAGGGTGTCTGTTGCCACATCGAATTTCCAAACTTGTCCCTGCTCGATCAACGTGACATACCAATATTTACTCTGGGCATCAACGAAAATGTTGTGCGGTACGTCCAGGCGCGGCGAATCGCCCACCGGAATCAAGCGCGTCACCAGATTGTTTTGTGTTGCAATCACCGCTACAAGATCTTCGCCTTGATTGGTGACATAGGCCTTCTCTGTAATGCCTTCATATGGCCGCTCACCGGCATCATTGCGCGCGCCTTCATCAATCCAGCGCGCGACAAAGTTAATGACCTTATCCGAAAGGGGATTTCGGCCAAGAGGCATGCGGGGCGTGGAGACGCCGCGCATATGCTCGATCATGTGGCTGTGTTGCGCGGTTCCAGAGATGATGACTTCACCGAAACTCGAACCACGCACGACACTCTCCCAGGAATCGAGTTGCAGGCCGGCGGCGCGATCAACCGAGTTATGGCAACTCGCGGACATGCACTTTTGATTGAAGATCGGCTGAATGTGTTGCGAGTAAACGATCGGATTAATGGCCGAATAATCGAGGTTTTCAATATCAGGATCCGATGCCACGATGTCGTGACGGCAACTTATGATGATCAGGCAACACAAAGCTAAACAGGCGGCCCGGCCGGCGCGAATAGGTAACATGAAATGCTTTCTCAAATTTTCTTCAGACGATTCGAAGCCCATAGCAACGTTGCAGCGATTCTTAGGAGCGACGATTAAATAACTTGCCCCAATCTCCAACCGCGAATAGACGCGAATCATCGCGAATCAAAGAGCATGAGCCGCTATTCGTGCTGATGAGCGGTTCAACGAAAATGAGTACGTTATTCAAATGACGATCCTTCGTGATGAAACGCGCTGTTTTTGAAGATCAAATGGCAAGGCTAACGTACTCCTGTGGTTTTGAATTGCAATTATTGTTGAAACAAGGTAACGCGTCTTTGGCCACAAAGTCAAGGCCGGCCACCCGAGTTTCTGAAAATTTCATGTTTGTGGTGGAAGCTTTCTTGCTTATATTGCCGCCACAAATTTACTTGAGCCTGCTCATGAAAATGAACACCTCTGCCCTGCTGCAAGCTTTGCAAGCGCATGTGCCTGCGCTCGGCGTCATCGATTTATTGCGCGCGCTTATTCAAGCGCCGAGTTATACCGGCTTGCCGCGCCAGGAAGAACAGGCCGTGAATGTATTGCGGCACTATTTCGATTACCACGGCATTGTCACAGAGATCTCCCAAGTTCAGCCTGGCCGCCCGAATTTGCTTGCGCGTATTTCAGGCAATGCTCCCGGCAAGCGCTTGTTGCTTTGCGGCCATACCGACACGGTCCCGCCCAACAAAATCACGGCGACAGATCCTTTTGTCGCGGAAATTCGTGAGAATCGCATTCATGGCCGCGGCGCCGTGGACATGAAAGGCGCGGTTGCCGCAATGGCAGCGGCGCTGGTTGCTTTGGAAGATCTAAACGCATTGCAGCGCGGTGAAGTTATTCTCGCAGCGGTGATTGATGAAGAGATGGAAAGCCGTGGCGCGGAAGCCTTGATCAACTCGGGCTTCATAGCAGATGCGGCAATCATCGGCGAACCCACGAGCAATCAAATTGCCATTGGCCACAAGGGGCTCGAATGGCTGGAAGTTGAATTTCTCGGCAAGGCCACGCACGGCGGCACGCCGGACAAGGGGATTAACGCCATTGCCGCGGCCGCGCGCTTTGTGAGCATCGTTGAAGACGAGCTGGCGCCCGCATTACTAGCGCGCACGCATGCCGTTCTCGGCGCACCCACGATCAACATGGGCACGATTCATGGCGGCGATCAGCCTAGCACGGTTGCCGCACGCTGCACCATCCAACTTGATCGACGCTGGGCGCCGGGCGAAAGCGTCGAGCAAGTATTTGCAGAGTTGGAAGATATTCTCACACGTGTGCGCGCTTGCATGCCCGGTTTACGGACGGCCCTCCGCCGCGTGCCGGGCGGCATGGCAACCATGATTCACGGGCCTTTAGAAATTGCGATAAATCATCCTCTCGTCATTGCTGCGCAAAACGCGCGTGAGCACGTTTGCGGCGCGCCCGGTGAGTTGACGGCGTTTCCTGCCTGGACCGATGCGGCATTGTTTTCACGCGAGGCAAAGATTCCCAGCCTGGTGTGCGGCCCGGGAGAATTATCGCTCGCGCATGCGCCGGAAGAATCGATTGCAATCACAGAAGTTGAAGAGGCTCTGAAGTTGTATGCGCTAACCGCCGTTCACTTTCTGAACGAATCTCAATGAAACTCCGTGTTCCGCACACCTACGTGCTGCTTTTCAGTCTGCTTCTGCTCGCGGCTGCTTCGACTTATGTGATTCCCGCAGGCCAGTTCGATTATATCGAAAAAGACGGCCGCCGCGTCGTTGACGCCAGCTCGTATCATGCAGTACCGGCGAATCCCGCCGGACTTGATGATCTGCTCATGGCGTTTCCCCTGGGTTTAATGACGCCGGAAGTGGCGCGCATCATTTTTTATATCTTCATCGTGGGCGGCGCGTTCGGCGTGATTGCCGCCACCGGCGCGATTGAGGCCGGGATTCATTTGCTCGTGCGCCGTGCCGGCAAATATCAACAAGCCGTCATTCCGGCACTGACGTTTTTGTTCGCGTTTGGCGGGGGCACGTTTGGCATGGCGGAAGAAACGCTGCCATTTCTCCCGGCATTGGTTTTGTTATGCCGTTCACTCGGTTACGATTCGCTCACCGCCGGCGCCGTAGCCCTGGTGGGCGCAAATGCCGGTTTTGCCGCCGCGTTTCTCAATCCGTTTACAATTATCGTTGCGCAAGACATTGCCGGTTTGCCGGCCTACTCCGGCTTGGAATTTCGTCTTGCCGTGTGGGCGATGATCACCACCGCGACGGTTATTTATGTCGCGCGCTACGCCGCCAGGATCAAACGCGCGCCAGAGGCCAGTCCGGTGTATGCCATCGATCAACAACGGCCTGCGCTAGCGGCTAATTTGAATCACGTGCGCTTGACGGCGCGTCAGGCGTTTGTGTTGTTGCTGTTTGCAGCCGCATTTGTCATGCTGATTTTGGGTGCGTTGCGGTTTAAGTGGGGCATTCTCGAACTTTCCGCGCTTTTCTTTGCATTGGCAATTGTGGCCGGGCCGGTGGGTGGACTTTCATTCAATCTCACTGCCGAAAAGTTCATCGAAGGCGCCGCGTCACTCACCGGCGGCGCATTAGTTGTTGGACTCGCACGCGCGACTTTGGTAGTGCTCTCGCAAGCGCATGTGATCGACACGATCATGATGGGGCTTTCAGATTTAGTGCGGCATCTGCCCAGCGAGATCAGCGTGATTGGAATCTATCTCGTGCAAGTATTGCTCAGCATCATCGTGCCCTCGGCCAGCGGCCAGGCTGCGCTCTCGATTCCGATACTCGCGCCGCTGTCAGATTTGGTCGGCGTCACGCGGCAAACGATGGTATTGGCCTACCAATTCGGCGATGGCTTCACCAATATTTTCACGCCGACACAAGGGTATTTCATGGCCGGCCTGGCGCTGCTCAAAATTCCGTGGCATGCCTGGGTGCGCTGGCTCATGCCGCTTTTGCTGATGTGGCTGGCAATCGGATTAGGCGCGCTGTTGCTTGCACATGCAATAAAATTCGGACCGTTCTGAAATCGAATGTTGGATTGATGGTCCCATTAATCCATCGATCCATCAATCCAGCCACTCTATGGTTTTTTTAACGCTTTTTCTGTTGATCATG
>SZPB01000385.1 GCA_030263535.1 Cytophagia bacterium CHB2 | reverse complement strand
TGCCACGGTTTTAATCACCGGCGAAAGCGGCACCGGCAAGGAACTCGTCGCGCGCGCGATTCATCGCCGCAGCGAGCGCAGCGCGGCTCCGTTTGTCGCGATGAATTGCTCGGCGTTGCCCGCGGAGATTCTCGAGAACGAATTGTTCGGCCACGAAAAGGGCGCCTTCACCGGCGCGTTAGCGGAAAAACACGGTTGTTTTGAATTGGCCGATGGCGGCACGTTGTTCTTTGACGAAATCGGCGAAATGCCGTTTGAGTTGCAGGCGAAATTGTTGCGCGCGCTCGAAGAACGCAAGTTTCGCCGGCTCGGCGGCCGCGAGGAAGTCAGCGTCGATGTGCGCCTCATCTCAGCCACGAATCGCGATGTGCGTGCGGCGGTGCGGGAGAAGAGTTTGCGCGAAGACTTGTTTTATCGCCTCGCCGTCGTTGAAGTTGAATTGCCGCCGCTGCGCGAACGTTTGAACGATTTGCCCTTGCTGGTGGAGGATTTCATCGCGCGCTTTTCGGAAAAGAATGCCAAAAAAGTTTCAGGCCTCACCCGCGACACTCTCGATATTTTGTTGCGCCATCCCTGGCCCGGCAATGTGCGCGAGTTGCGCAATGTCATCGAACGCGCCGTGATTCTCTGCCAGGGCCGTCACCTCACGGCCGCAGATTTGCCCAAGCACATGTTGTCGGCAGAAAACTCCAACGCCCTCACGATTCCAATCGGAACTACTGTTGACGAAGCGGAACGCATGCTGATTCTCAAAACACTCGATCTGCATCAAAATAATAAAACCAAAGCGGCAGACGTGTTGGGGATCAGTTTGAAAACATTGCACAACAAACTGGCACGTTATCGGTTGGAGTCTTGACATGTAAAAATTACGCCCTCGGTGCTTTCTTCTCGGCAGTCTTTACACGTTTTCCGAAGATGTTTCTATCCGCGCAGTCGTGCCCAATTTTCTCCCCGCCGCTTTTTCTCTTCTAAATCCTTGATTCCACGACTCCCAAAATAATCACGCCATTGTTGCCAAGCACGCAACAAGTTTGGCAATCGTTTTGCGTTGATCATGGGCGATTGTTGTTGCGTCAAATTTTGTATTCACCTCAAAAGATGATCAATCATGCTGGAAGAAAACGTGCGCTATACGACGGAATCACAAGCGGGATTTCAAAGCCGCCTCGGAGGATTGACATGGCACTTTTGCCTGTTTTGTTTTCATGCTTGTTAGGTTGGATACTAGGCCATGCCTTTGCATTGTGTGATCGTGCGCATGAACGCGGGCGTGCGATGAATTACGCCATCGGCATGATCGGCGCGGCCACGGGTGCGCTTGTCAGCCAAACCGTGCCTGCGCTCTATAACAAATTTTTGGCCATTAGCATTTTGTCGGCGTGCGTCGCGTTGGTTTTATTTCGCAGCCTGCGCCGCTTCGGCGCGCGTCTCGGTTGGAAGATTTCGATGTGAAGCCAATTTCTACCCTAACTTTTTTGGAGGATGTTATGAAGAAAGTTTTGCTGACGGCCTTTTGCGGCGTCGTCCTGCTGCTTGTCATGGCGCATGACAACCTGCTCATGAGTCGTTTGCGCTGGCTCGAATCGCCGCAGGTTCACCACGTGCAAAAAGGCGAATCACTCAGCAAGCTCGCCAAAGAACATTACGGCGATACGGATTATTGGCGCGAGCTGGCATTGGTGAACCGTGCGCCGAATCCCAATCACATCGAGCCGGACGAAAAAATCTTGCTGCCGGCCGCCAATGTCATGGAAGATTTGCGCAAAGCGCGCACGATTTCGAGTGTCAATTCTCTGGTGGATCAGCAGCAAATGGCGGCAAAGGCTTCGCCAGACAACGGCGCGTATTCCCGTTCCGAGCCCAGCGTGGTTTCAACCGGCAATCCCAATACCACGCCGGTAGCCGGTGTTGATTCACCGCCGGCGGGTTCGCCGTCAGCCTCGGCGCAAGAGACAACGCAACCGCAGCCACTGGTTTCGCAACCGCGCCCGGAATCCTCGAGCGGCTTATCCTGGTTCTGGTTGATTTTGGGATTGGTTTTGATCGGCGGCGTGATCGCGTTTGTGCTCTATCGCAGGCGTCAAGAAGAATTGGCGCAAGCGCAGGACGAGGATAGCAACTTTTATCGCCGGCGCGATGCGGAGCAGAGCAAATCGAAGGAGGATGACAAACGGCAAAATTTTCCTCACGATCGCCGGTCGATAATTTTGAGAAAAAACGCGGAAGTGGAAACCCGCGCGTGAATCTGTGGCAGCGCATGAAAGCGTTGCGTGTTGCTCATCTCAAATCGAATTGGCGATCCGTCATCGCAAAAGTCACGTGGCGCGCCAGCACGCATTACAGCCGCCGGCCACGGTCACAGACGTATCGCTAAACGAGAATTGCTGATTGCAGCACAACCCTCAAAGCCCTTCCCCTTAAACCTCATGTCGGCTTGCGCTGAACCTCTCCTGGCAGCGGGAGCCGATTCCTCCGTAGAGCACGACAGGGAATCTGTCGTGCTCTCCTTTTCTAAAAAATAACTTGTGCTTTCCGCGCATTTCATCTATCTTCACGCATGAATTTGACCAGACGGAAATTTTGTTCATATCTCGCATGCGTGACGCTGGTGAGCCAACTGCTTGGCCTGGTTTTCTGCGGCGATGTGGATTGCCTGCAAGGCGGTTCCGATGAAAACTGTGCGACGTTGTTGTGCGGCCTGCTTGCCGCGCATTCGTCGCCGCCGGCAGCGGCCAGCAGCGGCGCGAATGATTCTTGCCAATGTTTTTGCCACCTATTGATCAATTTTTCCCAGATAAATCTGCAAGCCGCGGTATTGAATATCGCGCAACTTCACATGTTTGAAGAGTCACATTTTTTTGCTGCGCCGTCCCGCGAGATTGATCATCCCCCCTGTGTTTAATCTCCCTCGTTTAGTTTTCCCAATTTTATTTCGATTCTGAAAACTCCCCCATCTTTTAGAAAAGGAACCAGAACGTGTCTCTATTTTTGCGTTCCTGCGTGGCCGCACTGTTTTTATTTTTGTTTTTAATTGAAAACAGCGGCGCGCAGGGAAAAATGTCTTTGCAACAGGCCATTGATTTGGCCATGACCAACAACCCGCAAGTGCTGACGGCGCAAAAAGAAGTTGAAGCCGCCCGCGCCCGCATTCTACAAGCTGAAGCCCTCCCCAATCTTGAATTCAGCCTCAATTGGGATGAAACCCCGTCGAATTTCAACGTCACCAAAGCCGGCGAGCGCAATATTGGTTTCGTGCAGCCGTTTGAATTTCCCGGCAAACGGGGAGCGCGCGGGCAGGTGGCGAAAATCGAATCGCAATTTCTTGAAGGAAGTCTGCGGCGCACCAAGCTGCTGGTGAGCGCCGACGTCAAGCGCGCCTATTATCAAGCGTGGCTGAATCAAAAATCCGTTGCCAATTTCGAAGCGATCGCCGATTTGTTGCAGCAGTTTCGCGAGACCGCCACGGCGCGCTATCAGGCGCAGAAAGTGACGTTTCTTGAAGTGCTGCGCGCCAAAACCGAACTGGCGAAAATCAACAACGAGCTGATTGCGGCGCGACGCGAGGCGCAAAACGCGCTCGCGGAATTGAATCGGTTGCTCGGTCGCGCCGGTTCTACTCCGTTGGCGCTCGCGGATGACTTCAGCTATCAGCCGTTTACTAAAACGGTCGAGATGGTGGTGAATGAAATGCGCCAACTCAGCGTGTCGCGCCGTCTCAGTGAAACGCTCGTTGAGCGCGGTCGCGCGCAAATGCGGCTGGCGCAAAAAAGTTATTTGCCGGATTTTGCCGTCGGCTTGTTCCACCAAAAACGCGATGGCCAACCGCCCTTCACCGCCGATAATCCGTTGGGCGTAACCGAAAGCGGTTTGTGGGGCATCGACATCGGCGTCTCCATTCCGCTGTGGTTTTGGAAAGGCCCGCGCGGCCAAGCCGAAGAAGCTCGCGCTTTTATCGATTTGGCGCAAATTCAACGCGAGTCCGTTGACCGCAATATCACCACGGCGATTGAAAACGCCCATCGCAGCGTCAAGGCCGCGGAAGAGCAAGTGCGGCTCTTTGAAGAAACTTTGCTGCGCGACGTGGAAGACGAGCTGCGCTCCGGCGTCTCGCATTATCAAACCGACCAGATCGATGCGCTCAATTTGATCGACATCTACCGCACGTATACCGCGACACAGGCGGAATATTATCGTGCTTTGTATAACTACCACGTTGCGCTGGCCGATTTGGAAGTGGCCGGCGAAACGGCTTTGCAACCATAAGCTGAACAAGTCGGAACCAAAATCAAAAGCGCACGCAAAGATTTAACTTCTAATAAATGGAGTATTCAAACATGCTGTCACGAAAGTTTGTTTTCATCTTAATCTTTTTGCTGGCTGCCGCAATGTTTTCCTGCAGCAAAACAGAAAACCAGCAAGCGCCCGCCGAAGAGCATCATGATGGCGAGGCTGCCAACGTCGTTCACCTCGATGCCGAGCAGCAGCAGAAAGCCGGCATCAAAATCGAACCCGTGGTCTCACGCGCTTTGCAACAGACCATCCCTGTGCCCGGACGTATCGTTTTCAACGAACGCCGGCTGGCGCATCTCACCGCGCGCGTTCCCGGTCGCGTGGAGCAGGTTTACGCTTTTCTCGGTGACCGCGTGCAAAAGGACGCGTTGCTGGCGACGATTTACAGCCAAGACTATTTGGCCGCGCAATCGGAGTTCATTCAAGCCGAAGAGCGTTTGAAGCTGGCGGCCACGAGAAAAGATTCGACGGAACTTCCAACGGCGCGTTCCATTTTTGAATCGGCGCGGCGCAAACTGCTCGTCATCGGCGCGACCGAAAAAGATTTGAATGAAATCGCCGAGACCCACATTCCAAAAACGTTGCTCGAAATTCGCGCGCCCTTTGCCGGGACGGTCACCGAAGCCAGCGAGATTCTCGGCCACGTCGTCGAGGTCGGCGGCACCATGTTTCACGTCGCAGATCTTTCCACGCTGTGGGTGCTGGTGGATATTTACGAGAAAGATATAGCCAAGATCAAGTCCGGCTTGACGGCGGAAATCGAAGTGGCGGCCTATCCCGGCGAAAAATTTCGCGGCCGGCTCACCACCATTTTTGACGTGCTCGACGAAACGACCCGCACCGTCAAAGCGCGCATTGAAGCTGAGAATCCAACCGGCAAGATGAAGCCGCAGATGTTCGCAACCGTGAATTTGCAGAGCGGCGAGGCCGCCGACGTTCTCGTCGTGCCTGAAGCAGCAGTGCAGTCCGAAGGCGATCAGCGTTTTGTGTTCGTGCCGCAAGCAGATGGGGAATTCGAAAAACACGAAGTTCGCCTCGGCCAAAAAATGGACGGCTTCATTGCCATTCTGGATGGATTGGCAATGGGCGACAGCGTTGTGACCGACGGCGCGTTTATTTTGAAATCCGAATTGGCGAAGGAAGGCTTGGAGGAGGGGCACGCGCACTAAAATTTCCCGGAGTGCAAAACTTCAGTTTTGCAAAAAGTCTCGGACACAAAAATGAAAGCTCATAAAATTTTTGCCCCAGCTCGGTTTCGTGTCCATAACGCTAACTCGGAGTGCAAAACTTCAGTTTTGCGATTTTTTTTGGCGATGATAAATCATCGCACTCTGCTTTCAAATAAGGATTAACTCATGATCGATAAACTCATCTCGTTTTCGCTACGCAACCGCGTGCTGATTTTTATCGTCACGCTCCTGCTCGTCGGACTTGGCGTCAATGCGTGGCTGCAAATTCCCATCGACGCTTTTCCGGATGTCACCAACATCCAAGTGCAAGTCATCAGCGAAGCGCCCGGACGCTCGCCGGTGGAGGTGGAAAAATTCATCACCTTTCCCATCGAAGTCACCATGAGCGGCTTGCCCGATCTCACCGAATTGCGCTCGCTCTCCAAATTCGGCTTGTCCATCGTCACCGTGGTGTTTGAAGATAATGTGGACATTTATTTCGCGCGGCAATT
>SZPB01000384.1 GCA_030263535.1 Cytophagia bacterium CHB2 | reverse complement strand
GGTGTTCGCGGTGTTGATGCGAAAATACGTCGAAAGCTCCATCGGGCAGCGCACGCCCTTGGGCACATAGCAGAACGAACCGTCGCTAAACACGGCAGAATTCAACGTCGCAAAGTAGTTGTCGGTATACGGCACAACCGAGCCGAGATATTTTTGTATCAACTCGGGATGATGCAGCACGGCCTCAGAGAACGAACAAAAAATGATGCCCTGCTTGGCCAGCTCTTTCTTGAACGTTGTCGCTACCGACACACTGTCCATCACCGCATCGACCGCCACGCCGGAGAGCCGCTTTTGCTCTTCCAAGGAAATGCCGAGCTTGTCGAAGGTTTCGCGCAGCTTGGGGTCGACTTCATCCAGGCTGTTGAGCTGCTTGCGCGCTTTCGGCGCGGCATAATAAATGACGTCTTGATAGTTGATCGGCGGATAACTCACGTTGGGCCAGCGCGGCTCCTTCATCTTAAGCCAATGACGATAGGCTTTCAAACGCCATTCCAGCATGAAGGCCGGCTCGTTTTTCTTGGACGAGATCAAGCGTATGATGTCTTCATTGAGGCCTTTGGGCGCAACATCAGTTTCGATGTCCGTGAAGAAACCGTACTTGTATTCGCCTTGCGTCAGTTTTTCTATGGTGTTAATCTCGGTGCTCATTTTCATCCCTGTCGTCAATGATAAAGCAATGAACCTGATATTATCCGAAGATTGCAGAGGGAGGATCGACGATGGACCGGTTGCGATCTTCATTTCTCTAACTTCGGATCAAAAGGAATCCTTCCGGAGGGCGACTTACGCCTGGAACGAATGGCCGCAGCCGCAGGTGCGCTGCGCATTCGGATTGACGAAGGTAAAGCCCGACCCCTGCAAACCGTCGGTGTAATCCACGGTCGTGCCTTCGAGATAAAGCGCGCTCTTGGAATCCAACAAAATTTTCACGCCGTTCGACACCAACACTTCATCGTCTTCACGCGCATCCTTGTCCAGCGTCAGGAAATAGGATAAACCCGAACAGCCGCCGCCTTGCACGCCCACACGCAACGCCAATTCACCCTCGTTCTGGCTTTCTTGCGCAATGATCTTCTTCACTTCCTCTGCTGCTTTGGGAGACAAGTTAATCACGGTAAACCTCCTTGAAAAATTTATAAAAGTGACGTTAACGTTTTTCAAACCATGACTTGGTGCAACTTCGGCGTTCGCCCCACCGGCTGATTGAGATCGGTGAGCGAAATGCCGTTCAGGAAATTTTTGAATTCAAGCTGAATTTTCATGAACGGGTCGCTGATGTTGCACACGCCTTCACTATATTGAATGCATTTGCAGCCTTCATTCTCTGTAACACACTCGACAATGCCGAACGGTCCGTCGATGCACTCCACCACATCCGCCACGGAAATTTTATTCGGCGACCGGCCAAGAACATAACCGCCGCGCACGCCTTGCGTGCTCGCCACGATGCCGGACTTCGCCATCTTCTGTAAAATCTTGGCCATCAACTCATCAGGAATGCGATAACGCTCCGCAATTTCCTTGGCGGTACACAAATGTTCAGCATCGCGATTGAGCATGTGTTTCAACGCGATTATGGCGTATTCAGCTTTGCGTGACAGTCGTAACATGGCTTTTATTGAAATCCGACTATTTTGGTCGGGGATATGATACAAAAAAAGCCCCCACAAGTCAAGCAGAAATTCGATGTAATTTAATACAATGAAGCAATGCGAAATGCGCGATAGGCAAAGTTTTGGGGATTTGCAATCGCCAAGTCCCAACGCTTCATTCCCATTTGATCGACTTCGACAAGATGTTGGGCTGTGCCAAAGCAGATCAGCGTGTTGCCATTCGTCAAACGTTGCGCAAAACCGAGAGCAGAAGCAAACAGGGGTGGATCGTGACGATACTCCCACACCAATTCCGCAGTTTTGGCGGTTTCATCGAGTCTATATTCGACGGCGCGACTAACCGGCGGCGTGTGTAAATTGCCGTTATCAAACAAAATGACATTACCGTTGCTCAAACGCCGAATGCCGTGTTGGTGCGAGAAACCATTGAGCGGATCATTGAGGAAAGCGAACTGATTGTTTCTGCCGCCCCAACGCCAGATGATCTCTCCGGTCTGCGCATTGATCTTGGTAATCTCATCGCAATTGCGAAATGACACCAACAAATGGCCGTCGGCGTCGAGGTCAATGGCATTGCCGTGCCACGGGTTGACGTTGGCGCCAACGAGAGAAATATCCGTCGCCGCATCTGTAACTTGGAAGTGATCAAAGGTACGCCACAATAATGGCGGCGCGTTGTCGCGCTGATGCTCCACCACGATGCCGCGCACATTCGCATTCGTCAGGCCGCCGAATGCCGTGAGATCCATTTCACGAAATTCGATGCCGAACAATGTATAGCGATCATCGAACAGCCTCAACTCATGCGGTCCGGTGTCCCGGCCGTTGCTCGCGTGAAATTCACGCAAGATATTTCCGGCACGATCGATTTCATAAAAGTGCATGGGCGAGCCGTCGGCCGAGGTAAAAACCGTGTAATTGCCAGTCGGTTGTTGTTGAAAATCGATCACCGAGCCTTGGAATCTGCGATACCAAACGATTTGGCCGTCATTATTTAAAATGAGAGCATAGCCTTTGTTTGTGATGCCGCCGAAGGTCAATCCCATCATCACGAATCCCGGGGTCGGAGCATTGTTGGTTAAAATGGAAAACTCCGGCAGATCATCCGGCAACGCCGCAGTGGCAAAGGAAAAGCGCGGACTCCCCGCCTTGCTGCCGTTGGGAGCATGGGCGACGGCCTTCATAAAATATGAAGTCGCGGGCTTCAGTCCCAGCACAAGAATGCGCGCCGAGTCTGCCGTCATCACCACCGGAGGCGTATGTTCGCTCAGCAGTGAATCAACGCCAAAAGCTACTTCGACGGAAGCGACATTCTCAGCGCAGATTTTTACAAATGCGCTCAGCGCGTTGTTGGCGTTGGGTTGAATTACAACCTTGTTTAGGATTGGAGTGAGATTTTCGACTTTTGGCTGCGTTGGTGCATGCCGACAGGAATTGAGAAAAAGCCCTGTGGTGATCGTTAGGCAAGGGACGATTTTGGCGGCGTGAGGAATTGAGCATGGAAAGAACTTGTCACTCACGAGCATGCTGAAATTTAAAGGTGCATGTGCTACATCACAAATCCTTTGTGACGAAAAAATTTTAGTACATAGAATTCACCCGAACCTGAAAAAGTTCCCGTACTTTTCATAAATTATCAAAACAAAACCGCCCGGGCAGTACAACTACGGCTTGTGAAAACTCGCGCCAATGAACTTCAGTGCCTCCAGCAAACCGCTGCGCCAATAGGACCAGGCGTGGCTGCCGTCGCGCACGCGATACTCGTGCGGAATTTGCCTCTGCGTGAGCGCCACGTGCAGCATGGCATTGCCAATGGTGAGATAATCATCGTCTCCGCAATCGAGATAAATTCTAACGCTCTTGAGCTTTTCAACGTCCACCGTTTCCGCCATTCGAATGGGCTGGTAAGAGAGTAAATGATTCGTGATGCGCGCCTCGCCTGATCCCGCGCCATAAATCGCGGTTGGCCAGCGGCCCCAACCGCGGTCGTCCATGGCGATGAATTGCTCTGTCGTGTTGACGGCAGAACTCAGCGCCGCACCCGCGACAAACTGCTCCGGATGACGCATGATATAAACCAACGTGCCAAAACCGCCCATCGAAAGGCCGGCAATGCCGCGGTAATTCTTCTCCGCGCGAATGCGATAATGCGATTCGATGTACGGCAAAAATTCCTGAAAGAAAAAATCTTCATAACGCACAGAATTGTTATAGTTGTTGATATACCAGCTCACGCCGGCATCGGGCATGACGATGATCATGGGCGGAATCTCGCGGCTGGCAATGGCTTCGTCCGCAATGAGATGCGCCTCGCCAAATTGAATCCACGCCATGTCGTTGTCGGTGTAACCATGCAGCAAATAGACCACGGGGTAAAAACGGCTCGAGGTTTCGTAATCAAAAGGCAGGTAAATGGTATAGCGCACTTTTGCGCCCATAATTTTGCTGTCGAGCGTCAGGCCTTCTTTCACCACACCGCGCGAAACTTGGGCATTGGCTGCGACTGTCAATGCCAACAGAAACGATAGAATAACCGGAATTTTCATTGCGATTTCTTCCCAAACAGTTTTTTCTGACAAGGTTGTTGCAATCATCTTCGAAAAGCAAGCATTTTTTAGCAGAACAAAAAAGCAGCATCATTCGCCTTCTCGCAAACAGATTTTCGTCTCTTCCTCACTTCTCAAGCAGATGAGGTGCTGCTTGATTTTAATATGGGCTTTGGGTATTTTGGCGGCGTAAGAATCGAGGCGATATAGAGTCAAGTCTATTGTTAAGAGTGAATAGCCCGGCGTGAAGAAATGACTGCTGAAGTCACCTCTAAAAATGGCATTCCGATTCGATTGACCGATGAACGCTGGGCTCACATCATCGAGGAACACGGAGAGCTTGCCGGCAGGCGTTTGGAATTTCTTGAGGCCGTCGCACAGCCGCAGCGGGTGCTGAGTGGTGGCGCGGGAGAATTGCTCGCTGTGCGAGAACAGGACCCCGGCAAATTCCTGGTTGTTGTCTACCGAGAGCTTGCTTCCGATGGTTTTATCATCACGGCTTTTCTGACCCGCCGAACCGGCTCATTGAACAGGAGAAAACAATCATGGCCATAGCGAATCTCGCCGAGTATCTCAAGCTTGTGCCTGCCGTCAAACAATCGCCGGAAGGCTATGTTTGGCTGTCTTACGACCAGGAAGCAGATGCCTTGTATATCAATTTCAAGAAGCCGAGCTTTGCCACGGATAGTGAAATCACCGACGAAGACATTATCGTTCGCTATGAAGGCGATCAAATCATCGGTATGACGGTGTTGCATGCCAGCACCCGATAAAGCCAGCACGAAAACAATATTACCGTCCTTCACAACATGAAAAGCCGAGGTAGGGGCGACCGGGCCGGTCGCCCCTACTTCTGTCATTTGCTTCTCAGGTCATCGCGCTGAGGATACGTTCCGGCGTCATCGGCAATTGAAATAACCGCGCGCCGGTCGCGTCAAAGATCGCATTCGCAATCACTGCGCCCATGCAAATGATCACCGGCTCGCCGCCGCCTTGCGGATCCGCATCCTTCGAATCAATCAGCACGGTTTCGATTTCAGGCATCCAGGAAAAGCGCGGGAGTTGATACGTGTCAAAATTCAGATCAAGAACCTGGCCGCCTTTGAAGTGAACTTCCTCGGTCAGCGCATAGCCCAATCCCATGTTCACACAACCTTCCATTTGAATTTTGGCGCCCTGGGGATTGATCACCAAACCCATGTCCTGGGCCGCAACCACGCGCTTGACCTGCACGCTGCCGTTATCCTTATTGACGGCAACTTCCGCCATCACGGCAACCCAGGTTCCCGCATCAAAACCACACGCTATGCCAAAACCTCTGCCGCTGGGCAGCTTGCCGGGCTTCCAGCCGAATTTTTCCGCCGCCGCCTTGAGAACGCCTTGCACTTTTTCGTTCTTCAGATTTTTTAAGCGGAACTCCAACGGGTCGATGCCCAATTGTGCCGGCATGATGTCGATCTGTGAGTCGCGCGCAAAGGTGTTGGTGTTATTTGCCGGCGCGCGCCAGGGGCCGGTGGCAAACGGATGCGCACCCGCAACACCGCGGCCATGCACCGCTGTGCTGTGATGAGGGATTTCATAAAAATGCTGCGCCCCGCGCTCACCAGCGAAATAAACATGATAATCCCAAAAAGCGAGGCCGCCCGAGTTTGAGAGACCGGATTTTATTTTCACCACTGCTGCGGGCCGGAAGGAATCATAGAAGAACTCTTCCGCGCGCGTCCACGCCACCTGCACCGGCTTGCCGGCCAGCTTCGCCAAGCGTGCCGCTTCGACGACTTGCTGGTTGCGTGACTTGCCGCCAAAGCCGCCGCCGACAT
>SZPB01000383.1 GCA_030263535.1 Cytophagia bacterium CHB2 | reverse complement strand
TGATTGGGATGATAGGCGTCTACCAGAACGAGCGGCAATTTGCGGCGAAGATATTCTGCCGAGAAAACGTCGGAGAGCCGCATCGAAATCAGCAACACACCGTCCACACGGCGCTGCTGCAAAACATGCCGGAAGTAATGCTCTTTTTTTTGGAGATCGTCGACGCCGTAGAGGATAAGATCGTATTTGTGGCGGGAAATGGCGGCTTGAATGCTGCGCAGCAGTTCAACATAAAAGTAGCCGGTAAAAAAGGGCACAATCGCGCCGATGGTGTGCGTGCGCCGCCGCGCCAGGTTGCGCGCCATGGCTTGCGGCTGGTAATTCAACTCGCTGATCGCTTTGAGCACTTTGTCGCGTGTTGCCGGCGCAATCTGCGAGCTGTTGTTCAGCACGCGCGAAACGGTGCCGATGCCAACACCGGCTCTTGCGGCGACTTCGTAGATGGTTACGTGCATGTAAGGGCTTTCGCCGCAAAGCACTGGCGCAGGCCAGCGCTTCGCTGCAATCTCATCTTCTATGGAAGTGACAGCCAAAAACGATGCGGACAACCACAACTTGCAGATTTATCTAAAAGCGCCTGATCGCGACTCGGGCCGCTGTGCGAAGTTGTAACGAAGCTTCAATACTCAAAAGCAGAGAACTTTGGCGAGGCAAGAGGTTCCTGGAACATGATTCCAGCCTCTTATTTTAAAAAGAAATAGCTAGTATCCTTCCCTCCCTGGAAGGCCTTCCAAAAAGCGGCAAATATTACGAAACCATAAATGCTTTGTCAAGCACTTTCTCCGTAATTTGCATTTCGGAATCTTTGCGTCCCGGAAAGCTTTACATCGCATAAGCGCTTGCTGGCGGCGCCCATTCTTAATTAACTAGGGGATTCGCGTTTGGAGTTCGAATAAAATTCTGAAAGTGTTTCGCCCACTGATTCGCAGTTTGAGATGTGAACAAGCTGTTTAAGGAAAGCCATTTAAATAACTTACTCATTTGGGGAACCGCCAATAAACGCGAATATTCGCTAATTTTAAAATTCGCGTTTATTGGCATGCATTCGCGGTTTGAGATTTGGGCAAGTTATTTAATCGACAATCCTAAGCGAGAGCCCCAAGCAACCTATTTTCGAATATCCTCACCCCAGCGAAACTTGATGCGCAGTGTGTCATAAAACGTGTTCGAGGTAGGAATGGTTTTGCGCACGAGATTGATGAAGTAATCGGCTTTGCGAATTTCCACAGCCATGCCCGATGAGATTTTGCGCGTCACTTGCCCATCAACCGAGAGATTGACCTGAGTCTCCTCGGTGGCAATTTCGATGGTGACGATTTTTTCATCAGGAATTACCACCGGCCGGGCATTCAACGAATGCGGGCAAATCGGTGTGATCACCATGGCTTTCATTTCCGGCGGCATAATCGGCCCGCCCGCCGCCAGCGAGTAAGCGGTCGAACCCGTCGGCGTTGCCACGATCAGGCCATCGGAGATGTAGGTGTTGAGATACTCATTGTCGATCATCACTTTGAGGCGCACCAGACGCGTTTGCCCGCCTTTATCCACGACGAAATCATTCATGGCATGCAGCGGGGTGGCCTCCGGCGAATTCAACACGCGCGCTTCCAGCACGATGCGTTTTTGCACCTCATAATGGCCGGCGAGAATCGCCTCCAACGCGGTGTAAAATTCTTCCGGCCCGACTTCCGTCAAGAAACCCAGTCCCCCGAATTTGACGCCGAGAATCGGCACACCCGCGCGCCCAACCGTGTGCGCGGTGGAAAGAATTGTGCCGTCGCCGCCCAGCGAGATAAGCATGTCACAGTTTTGATGAACCGATCGCCGCGGCGCAGTTTCAAAACGTGCGTTCGCTGATTGCACGAGACGCGCAAGGTCATCGGCAACCACGACGTCCGCACGCCGGCACAACCATTCAAGCCAGACCGGCACGATTTCAAGAATGGCGGTGTGTGTTAAGTTTGCCAGGATCGCCAGACGCATGATTATCCGATTTCCGAATCGTCGATCAATTCGAGTTGAAAGCCGGCTTCCGTTTTCACGAGTTTTTGCAGTTTCTTCTCGGCTTCTTCCAATTGGCTGGCGCACGACCGATAAAGTTTGACGCCTTCTTCAAAAATCTTGATCGCCTCTTCCAATGGAATTTGTCCCTGCTCAAGCTGTTTCACGATGACATCAAGCTTCTGCATCGCTTCTTCGAAAGACGTTTTTTTCGCCACACATCCTCCCGCTTTGCCAACTCGTATGAAATGTTGGAATATTCGACGCTGCCCGTTTGATGATTTGCCCGAACACGTTGCCAGAATCGCGATTTTCGGGCTGAGAATCAAGCACAATCTCGCCCCCGGAAAAATGCCGTTGCTTCTCGCGCGGAATTGTGATACTTTTCTCCTGCTTTAAAACTCGAGGGACCGCACATGGATGATGATCGCAAAAAATACATCGAGCAATGGTGGCGGAAATACGAAGCGGCAAATGAATTCGAAGCCGAATACAGATTATCGGAAGAGTCCTTGCCTCCGCCACAGGTAATGGCCGACTTTTTGGACTCGGTTTATCGAATGTGGCTCAAGAGCGGGGATTTGGCGGCGGAATCTGAAGCCAATCTCGCGCATCACATTGCTGTGCAAAAAGTCTTTGCGAAAATGCGACAACTACACGATGACGGCCTTCGAACAAACCCTGCAAGATATTGACCGGCTTTGCCGTAAACACAGGATTCCTTATGCCGTGATTGGCGGCATCGCGGCGAATATCTACGGTTATGTTCGTTCAACGGTTGATATCGATATCACGATCATGGCAGAAATCGATCAGCTTGAACACGTTTTGGCGATTTTTGCAAACGACTATTCTTCCGTGCAACCCGACCCGCTCGCTTTTTTGCGGCGCACTTTTTTTGTCCCAATACGGCATCGTGTAACCAAAGTGCGCGTAGACGTCACTGCTGCGCTCAGCAACATCGAGCGGCGTATGCTTGAACGAAGCCAGCGCCGATTTTTTAACACGGTGGAGGTGAGTGTCTGCACGATCGAAGATTTGCTCATCATGAAACTTGTCGCCAGTCGAACCAAAGACCTGCTTGATCTTGAAGAGCTGATTGCCAGGCATCGTGTAAATCTGGATTTGGATTATCTTCGTGCCAGTGCTAAAGAATTCATTCATGTCGAGCGTACCGATGTTATCGAACGACTAGATGAATTCCTCCGAAAGTCATAACCCGTGATTGCAAAATTAAACGCATGCCGCCTCTGCCGCCGAAACACAATCCCTATCTACACGATTTGATCTGGCAACTGCTCAAGACGCATAGGCCCGGCACGTTGTTGGATATTCCCTCGGGGCCGGGTTATTTTGCGCAACAGGCGCAGGCGCACGGATTCAATGCCATCGCCGCGGAAATCGACGCCGCGCTGCACGTGTTCCCGGAATTGCCGTATCAACAAGTCGACATGGCGCAGCCCATGCCGTTTGCGGCAAAACAATTCGATTATCTCGTTTCGATCGAGGGTATCGAGCATATCGAAAACCAATTTCTTTTTTTGCGGGAATGCGCGCGCGTGCTGAAAGCGGACGGCAAACTCTTTCTCACCACCCCGAATGTTTCTTCGCTGGAAAGCCGGCTGGCATTCTTTTTCACCGGCGTGCATGATCATCCCCCGCGCGTGCTGCGAGATGATTCGCCCAATGTTTTCATGGAACACATCAACCTCATCCCCTATCATCGCCTGGAAACGTTTTTGCGTTTTGCCGGATTTGAAATCGAGACGTTGACCACATACAAATTGCGCAAAGGCAGCTTGCTGCTCTATCCGTTCGTCTATCCGCTCGCACGCTTGCGCTATGCTTTTGTGTTCAATAAAAATTATAAAAACAAACCGGAGGCACAACGCTATTGGGGCATCTTTCAGCAATATTTGTCGCGCGCCGTGCTGTGCGGCAGCCACAATGTGATCGTCGCGCGCAAACGTTGATACCGTACTCGATATCATAAGCCAGCGAGCCGAAACCAAAAATAAAAAGCTTCATCCCGCAAGGGCGGAACAAAGGCGCAAAGAACCCACAATGTTTTTCTTTGCGGAACCTTTGCGTCTCGCGTGAAATGTCTTTGCTTTCAAAGTAAACACGTTGGTACGCAGATTTCCACAGATCAATACAGATAATGCAAATACCCAGGTTCTTCCAATCTTACAGCCACAGGAGGTTTTGATGAGCGCGAATCATAAGCTGCAAAATTACATCAACGGCGAATGGCGCAAGTCGAGCGCGACCGAATATCTCGATGTCCTCAATCCCGCCACCGCAGAGATTCTCGGCCAGGTTCCCCTCTCCCCTGCTGCCGAAGTCGAACAAGCCGCGCAAGCCGCGCAAACGGCGTACTTGCAATGGCGCACGACGCCGCCCACCGAGCGCATTCAATATCTCTTCAAGCTCAAAAATTTGTTGGAAGAAAATCTCGACGACATCAGCCGAACGATTACGATGGAATGCGGCAAGACTTTGGAAGAATCACGCGCGGAGATGCGCCGCACCATCGAAAACGTCGAAGTCGCCTGCGGCATTCCGATGATGATGCAAGGCCAGATTCTCGAAGACATTGCCTCCGGCATCGATGAGATGATGATTCGCCAGCCCGTGGGCGTGTGCGCCGCGATTGCGCCCTTCAATTTTCCGGCGATGATTTGCTTTTGGTTTATGCCTTATGCCCTCGCCTGCGGCAACACCTTCATCATGAAGCCTTCGGAAAAAGTGCCGCTCACGATGCAGAAAATTTTCCATTTACTCGAGCAAACCGGTTTGCCGAAAGGCGTAGTCAGTCTGGTGAACGGTTCCAAAGCCGCGGTGGATGCGATTCTCGATCATCCTGCCATTCGCGCCATCAGTTTTGTGGGATCAACGCCGGTGGCGAGATACATCTACAGCCGCGCTTCGGCCAACGGCAAACGCGCGCAATGCCAGGGCGGCGCCAAGAATCCCCTCATCGTTTTGCCGGACGCGGATCTGGAGATGACGACGCGCATCACGGCGGACAGCGCATTCGGCTGCGCCGGGCAACGTTGCCTGGCGGCCTCGGTGGCGATTACCGTGGGCGCGGCGCGCAAACCATTCACGGAAGCGATCGCGGAAACCGCGCGTACGCGCGTGGTGAGTTATGGACTGGAAGAAGGCGTGCAAATGGGCCCGGTGATTTCAAAGCAAAGCCGTGAGCGGGTGGAGAGTTTAATTGCGAAAGGCGCGAGTGAAGGCGCGAAGGTTTTAATCGACGGTCGCCGCCCCAAAATCTCAAAATATGAAAACGGCAATTTCGTGCGGCCCACGATTTTGCAGGATGTTCCGCCGCAAAGCGAAGTGGCAGCCACGGAAATTTTTGGCCCGGTGTTGAGCATGATGCACGTGGAAACCATCGACGAGGCGATTGCCCTGGTGAATCGCGGCGCGCACGGCAACATGGCGTGTTTGTTCACCAACAGCGGCTCGGCGGCGCGCAAATTTCGCTACGAGGCGCAAGTCGGCAATATCGGCATCAATCTCGGCGTGGCCGCGCCCATGGCGTTCTTCCCGTTCAGCGGCTGGAAGGAAAGCTTCTTCGGTGATTTGCACGCGCAAGGCCGGCACGGCGTGGAATTCTTCACGCAAACGAAGGTTGTGGTGGAGCGCTGGCCGAAGGAATGGTCGCGCAAGTTTTAATCAGCCGGGCAGATGAACAAATGCAAAGGCGAATAACTCTCGCAAGTTATTCGCCCATTTTTTTTAAAGGAACTTTTGCAAATACAACACTTCAGCCGCAACCGTTGTGGCGTTTTCACTAAGGATCGACGGCTAAACAACTTTCCCAATCTCCAACCGCGAATAAACGCGACTCAAAAAGCATGATCGGCCATTCGCGTTGATTAGCGCCATAAGGCGCTCAAAGTTAGAATAAAATTCTGAAAATTTGTCGCAGAATAAGTTGCCGGCAGAACGATTCAAAATAATTCTGCCGATAAATCA
>SZPB01000382.1 GCA_030263535.1 Cytophagia bacterium CHB2 | reverse complement strand
GACATGAATACCATATATTCACTTTCGATTTCGGATTGAGTTGTTTGCCAGTCCGCACGTTTTTCCAAAAAGACTACGCTTGTTTTCACGCCAGCATTATATGGCGCAAAGGTTTCTTGGGGCAAACTAACAATGGCCTTCAACTGCGCCCATCGCAAAATCCAATCGCGAATCTCTTGCATCGAACTATTCGCCAACACCCCATCCGGCAGTACAATCGCCAACTTGCCGCCGGGCGCAAGAAATTCGAGACAGCGATTCACAAACGCCACTTCTTGCGGCAGACTTTTCGAAATCTTTCCATTCAACTTGCTCACGCCATCGCGCGCCGCCAAGTCTTTTAATACGCGCTCGTTTGTCACCTTGGAACCAAACGGCGGATTTGTCAAAATCATCGTCAAGCCGTTTGGATAAAAACCGGGATTGCCCGGCAGACCTTCCATCACGCCGCCCGTAATGCTCGCCAAAGGGGACAGGGAATCCATGATTTTCAAGTCCGCATATTGCGCGCCATTCATCAACGTATTCACCCGCGCCACGTGCATCACATTCGGCGCATATTCCGCCCCAAATAATTGATTATCCCGAAAGCGGATAAACTCTTGGGTTGGTTCTTCGGGATTGATGTCATCCGATTTTCCACCCTTCGCGCCAACGGCTTTGGCAAATTCCTGTTTGCGAACATAATCGAGCGCATGCGTCAACATGCGCGCCGAACCGCACGCGGGGTCGCCGATAAAATCATTCGCCGTTGGCTGTAAAATTCCCACCATCAAATTAATAACCGGCGTCGGCGTAAAGTATTGTCCCAAATCATCTCGAAAGGTCTTGCCCAGAAAATCTTCAAACACGCCGCCTTTGACATCCGCCGACGAACGCCGCAAACTCCACGGCTGCAAACGTTTCACAATCTCAAACGTCGTGTGCGGTTTGAATTCTAATTTGTCGCCTTCTTTGAACGCGAGCCGAATCCCCGGATTGTCGCCAAACTTTTGTTGCAGCGTCTTGCGCTCCCATTCTTTGGCTTGCTCGAAGGTTTTCCCCACTTGGGCAACCAAACGTTCGGGGTCCGTCTCGTTGCTCACGCTAAAAACATACGCCCGCGCTTCACCCGTTTGTTTCGCCAAATCAATCGTCGCTTGTTCGTCGTACCATTTCGCAAACAAAAATTTGACCATTGCATCCACCGCTTCTTGCGGCTGCAAACCTTCATTGAAGTTGCCGGCAGCCACTTTGACGGTGTCGCCCGAACTCGCACGGCTGAGCGCTGTTTGAATGTTGCGCACAGGCAGGCTGGCGGTGCCCGGGTTGGCGTCGTTACCGCGCGTGGCAGACACGTGCAGGACGGTATTGGGTAAAGTTGTGAATGTGCGATCGCTGCCATTGCTGGTTCCCGCGCTGTTGCTCGCCGTGACGCGAAAATGATAAGTCGTGTTGGCGGCAAGATCCGGCAAGACTGCACTCACCTCCGTTGCGTTGTTGCCGATCACGGGGCTTGGTGTTGCGGCAATTTCACTGCCGTAGCTCGTCGTCAAGCCATATTGAAATTTGACCGTGGCGCTGGCAAGGTTGGCATTGACCCTTGCATGCAATGTGGCGGTGCGCTTGCCGATGTTGGTTGCAGCGTTCGTCGTCACGGTGGGCGGCGCCGGCGTCGTGGCCGAGGCCTCATTGGAGTAGGCGGAGTTGCCGGCGTCATTTTCCGCGCGCACGCGATACGTGTATTGCGTTCCCGGCGTCAAACTGGTGTCGCTGTGATTTGTGCTGCCCGCGGCTTTGTTGAGGAGGAAGGTGAAAGCGCCGGTTCCGATTTTTCTTTCAATTCTGAAACGAGTCTCATTGCCGGATTGGTCGTTCCAGGTGAGATTGATTTGCGTGCTCGAAATCGCATTTGCCTGCAAGTTGGTCGGTGCCTCGGGCGGCGTGGGCGGTGGCGGATTGGCAGTGACCTGCAGTGTGGAAACAGAAACGCGAAGGTTGTCTTCTTCGTTGCTTTCACGGATGGTGTTTTCTGGGTCGAGGCTGAGCCAGACACAGTAACTCCCCGGGCTGGTCGTGTCCGGCACAGTCGCGAGTTCTCCACTAAAATTTTTGCTTTCATTGAATCCCAGCGGCGGGGGCATGGTGTAGGAATGCAGAAAGCGGGTAAAATCTGGTCCCCCAGTGTTGTTCTTGGATAGGAAGAAATTGATTTTGATGTCAGTTATAACCAAATCCGCATCGTTGTTGGTTATCGTGCCGCTCAAACTTATTGTGCCTCCCGGCTCGACGGCGTTGGGGCTGAAGGAAAAGGCTGAAGCAAACAAATTTGGCACAAAAGTGTTTAGCACGCCTTTGAAAATACCGGACTGAGAAGTTCCGGCCACAACCAGGTCGCCCTGCCCTCTTGCAAGCGAAGGGATCACGGACTCGGTCAGCCCGGTGCTCATGGGCACCCAATTCTGACCGCCATCTTTTGATCGAAATACCCCGCCGCCGTCTGTGCCAACACAAAAATCATCAGTTGAGTTTTTAAGCAACGACAGCACATTCATGTTGGTCAAACCCGTGCTCACCCGCACCCAAGAATTGCCATTGCTGGTTGAGCGGTACACCCCCCCGGCCAGCGTGCCGGCCCAGATTTCGTCCAGGGAATTGATTGCAAAAGCGCGCACGCGGGTGTGAAGCAAGCCGCTGTTGACCGGCGACCAGCTCGCCCCTTCATCCACCGAGCGAAAGATGCCGGTGTCAAACGTGCCAGCGAAGATGTGCCCGCTGCTGTTGACGGCCACGGCGCGAATTTTTTCGTCAGAAATGCCGCCTGCCAATCGAGTCCAGAGATTTCCGGTGTAACTGGCAAACACGCCCGAGCCGTCGGTGCCGGCAAAAATGCGGCCTTCGGAATTGATCGCCATGGCGGTGACGGCGAGATTGGTCAGGCCGTTAATCACCTGCGTCCAAGTGTCCCCGTCGTCGGTGGAGCGGAAAACGCCGCTGCCATTGGTTCCGGCAAAAACATATCCATTCGACTGAATGGCAAACGCGGTGATATTCAGATTGGTCAAACCGGTATTGACTGCCTGCCAGGTTGCGCCGTCATTGTCCGAGCGAAAGATTCCCCCGCCCTCGGTTCCCGCAAAAAGGACGTCGGCGCGGTTGGCCGATATTGCCGTGATGCGGCCTTGAAAGCTGGGACCGCCGGTTCGTTGCCAAAAAGATTGCGCTTGTGCTGCGCTGAGCAGCAGCGTATGCAACAGAACAACTATCAAGAATTGCTTTTTGCTGCGCGACCAAACGACCCTCTGAAACCGGTTGAGGTTCATTAATGCTCTCCCATTTGGCGGCGATCACAGCCGAAGCATGAGCACGCCACCCGTCAATTTAATGTTTGCCGAACCAACCGCAGTTTAGCTTGTTCAGGAATTTTTGCTTCAGGTGAGATATTGCGTTATCACCAAAAACACAGCGACCTCACGGCAGCGCGGGCGGTGTCGGCAACGATTGCGGTGGGGGCGTTGTTTCATTGCCCCCGCCGCTGGTAAGCACCGCCGCCACAATCACCGCGACGCCGGCGCCACCGCCAAGCAAAAGCCATTTTGCCGCCCTGCCTTTTTTCTTTTTGGAAGCTTCTGGCTCGCCCGGACCGGACGGTTGCAACGCCGGCGGCTCTTTTGCAACAGATTGCTCCTCAACGCGCACTTGCTTGACCAATTCGACAAAGCGGGGAGGATCCTGTACGGGATCAGGCTGATAATTTGACGCGAGTTGCAGTAAATTGCGAATCGCCTCCTTAGCTTGATTCATGTCCCCTCTGGCCTGATATGCCATGGCCAGCAAACGATAGGCGCGCAACTGCGTTGAGGTCGGCAGGCCGCTTTGGCGCAAGCAGCGCTCGGCCATGGCAATGGCCTGGTCAAAACTGGCGCCGTAAAATTTTTGTTCGGCTTCAGCTAGTTCCGCGGCGCAGGCGGTTTGCGCCCGCAAAGCCGCTGTCGGGTCAAAGCCCGATAAAACGATCAGACACAATGCGCCCCCAAGCCGCCGGACGCATAAACGCAGAACATCGTGTTTTCTGCACAGCATAAGCAATCTCCGGGTTATTGAATTTTTTGCAGCGTGAAGCGCAATGGCTCGGGCACATTGCCTTCCAACAAAATTGTCTTCGGCGCATCCAGCATGCGATAACCTTCATGCCGCACGGTGATGGTGTGCAGTCCGATAGGCAGCGTGAGCCGCCAGGGCGTTCTCAAGTTGGTGTCGTTGCCGTCGACGTAGATGCTCGCGAATAACGGATTGTTCGATTCATCGAAGGCAGCAACACCCAGGGTTGCCTGCTTGTTGAAATCAATTTCTATAAAAGCCTCCTGGCCGGCCGCAAGCGTCACGTTTTTTTCCCATTTGCCCAGCGTGGGATGAACCGCGGCCAAGCGATACGAACCGGCAGCCAGAGTTTTACTGTAGCGCGTGTTTGCATCTCGCCGCTCCAGTGTGCCGTCGATATAAATCGTTCCATAGGGTTTTACCAGCACGCTCAGGGTGCCACTTTGCGGCCGGAGTCTGCCGAACACCTCGCTTTTGAGTCCGGAGGATACAGTTACGGAGTCAGCATAGTCTTCATATCCTGGATGGCGCAAAAGGATTTCGTATGTGCCGGCTGCGAGCTGCGCCGTTCCCGGAGTTGCCCCGAAATCTCTGCCGTTCACTAAAATCGCGGCGCCGGCGGGATCGGATTTGAGGTCGAGTGTGCCCAGCGCCGGCGTGTTCGGCTGTTCCGCACTGAACGCAATCTTTTGCAGGACATAATTTCGTTGCGGGTTAACGCCATGGACCAATGAAAGCTGTTCTTGCTGGGTTTGATAGCCGGGCGCGGAAATTTGAATATCATGCCGGCCCACCGTTAATTGCAAACTGGCCAAACGAGCAGGCGCGATCACGTTGCCGTCAATCATCACGCGTGCTTCGGGCGGCATGACGGTGAGCGCAAGCCTCGCGGCGGGCTGCAAGACAAACGAAAAGGTTTCGGCCCGGCCTTTGAGCTTAACGATTGAAGTATCGAGCGTGAAGTAATCTGCCTTGTGCAGGCGGAGCGTGATCTCACCCTCCTGCGTCACTGGCAATTCGAGCGGAGTTACGCCCACCGAATCCTCGTTCAAGAAAACAGTCACGCCGCTTGGTTTCGTGGCTAAGGACAAGATGGCAACAGGTGTTTCGCTGGGTGAAGAGGGAGGACCCAAGTACTCCCGCAAAACAAAAATCGAGATCAGCACAAAAAATACCGCGCCTACAGACGCCAGAGTTTTCCATCCGGGGCGCCTGCGAGAATGCGTTGTCGAAGTTGGCGTTGCTTGCGCATGCGCCTTTTTTTCGAATGCCATAAGCGCCTCGGCCATTTCTGCCGCTGTTTGATAACGTTCGCCGGGAGTCTTCGCGAGCGCTTTCATAACGATTTTCGACAGCTCTTTGGGAATGGCCGGATTCCGCCGCTCGAGCGCCGGCAGCTTGCCTTCGACGATGATTTTGCGAATTTGAAAATCAGTGTTATTCGCATCGAAGGGCGTTTTGCCTGCCAGGGCCTCGTATAAACTCATGCCCAGAGAATAAAGATCGCTGCGCCGATCGACCTGGGACATGCCCTGAATTTGCTCGGGCGACATGTAGTGCAGCGTGCCGCCGGTCACCGTTGTGGTTGCGGGTTCGGAGGGGTTTTGGATTTTGGCCAGCCCGAAGTCCATGACCTTGACCATGCCGAGCCGGTTGATCATGATGTTGTTGGGTTTTAAGTCGCGATGGATTGCCTGAGCAAGCGGGCCTCGAGCGCGGAGCATTTGCGCCAGCGTGTCGCCGTCAACGAATTCCATCACCAGCAGCAGACCCAATTCGGTCTCGCGCAGCGCATGTACCGCGACGATGTGCGGGGTTTCCAGTTTTCCTAACGCCTTGGCTTCCGCCCGAAATCTTTTCAAAAAATTTTCATCGCGTGACAGCCCAAGCTCCATCATCTTGAGCGCCACAATCTTGTCGAGCTGAATATCCCGGGCTTTATAAACGACTCCCATCCCGCCTTTGCCCAGCAGCTCCAGAATAAGGTAATTGTCTATCGTTTTACCGATTAGTTTCGATTCCATCAAGTGAGGCGCGAAGTTTTTGTACCAGGAAAAGGCCGGCTAGCAAAGTTTCTGCAATGTGCCAAGGCAGGCGAGAAGCCCCGGCATTCGGATCGTGACTTGTTTGCAACGAGCAACAGCAACCGGAGCCGCGGGCCTGATGCCATCTTTACAAATGAGCTTATGCAGCAGTCACGGAAGCCGGTGTCAATTGCATGCCGCCAGACGAAATACATTTCGAACAATGGATTCGAGCCGATTTGTGTGGAGCGCGAAGTCTTTCTGGAGGTGTTTTTCATCGCAGGCGCGCTTCCTGAATGTGTCCGCGACGGCTATTGAAACTTCTATTCAAATCACAAAGTGGATATCATTGCAAAAAACGGCTGTCTGCGCGAAGGCAGAGTGATCACAAAAAAACTTGGCCAATTTCGCGTGCGATTGCGGAAATCGCCAAACCATAAGGAGAAGAAAGGATTGAGATCGATTAACCAATGAAGGTTAGAAGAATTCAAACCCCAGGAATCGGGTGGGTTATTTTTCCGTCATGGCATGACTCTCGAAAAGTGTTTGCTGCCATTTGTTCGGCAAACGGTCAAGAAAAAAATGCCAGCAGGCCCAAGGCGCACGCACACGGCTGTCACTGCACCACGATGCTGTGCTGGAGCATTGATACAATATCCTTTTGAAGAGTAATTTCCTGGGAGGGTAAACGAAGGCGGAACAATAATAATTATTTTGATTTTGTGCAAGCGCATTCTGGAGCGGGAACGCGGCTTGGCTGGACATGAGGCGTTTTTAGGCTGCCTCAGAGTTGCGCTCGGAAGGCATCATTGTTTTTGCAGCTTCACTAGCGCTGTCCATAAGGCATCACCGCAAGCTCAACTCGCCGGCGCGATTGATCACAAAAACTTTCTTTTCCCCCTCGGCCGCCAACACGTCTCCGGTTTCGCCGTCATAAAAACGCAGCTCTAAATTTTGCCCCTTCAAGTCAAAGCGCACGAAGCCGTGTTTGCTGATACCTTTTTCTTTGACGTTGTCATCCGGATCGAAGCTGTTCCACCAGGTATATTCCTGGCGCTGGGGATTGCCGGCTTTCACACGGCTCGCCTTGGCGCCGGCGCCGGAAACGACATGAACCTTGGGATTGCCGGTATTCTTATAAGCCAGTTGCAAAACATGTTCGTGCCCGGCAATCGCAGCCTGAACCGCTACGCCGCTGCCCGCAATGACGGCTTGTACGGCGCGCATGTAGGCCTGGTATTTCGGAGCGCAGGTATCCTCGGGATCGAGCAAATTCACTGCAAAATCCACGGCGTTGGAATCCTTGCTGCACGGGTTGAGATAGCGCACGGTATTCGCTTCCTCGTCCCAATGTTTGTAACCGCCGTGCGGCCCAAGTGTGTAGAACGGATGATGCAAGAAGAGCAGGCGCCATTTCACGCTGTCGTTCTGTTTATGCGCCGCCAGCAATTGATGCAGGCTGTCCAGCGCGGGCTGCCACGTCGTCGTGTCCGTGCGCAGCGGCAGCGCAGAGTCAAGAAAGATCATTTGGATTTTATTCGTGTCCGGGCCATACAACACGGTTTGCGGCAGGCCTTTGTAGTATGTCCAGGCGCGGATGGTGTCCGCGCGCTGATTGCCGAGATCGCTGATGCCGTAGGGCGCGGTTTGCACGCTGTAAATATTCAACGGCAGTTTGAAATCAACCGCCAGAAAAGCATAATAATCGTGATTGCCGGCCAGCGCATGCACCTGAGGCCGGCCCAAACTGTTCGTCACCTCGTTGAACGGGTCGAGCACGGATTTAATCTTTTTCGATACTTTTGCTCGTGGAATATTCAAGCCGATGGGATAAAAATTATCGCCCAAAAAAATCAGCGCGTGGAATTTGTCTTCACGATACATTTTGCGCATGACTGCGGCATTGTGTTTTAGAATATCGCCGGCTTCGCCCACGTCGCCGATCGCGACGAAGGAAAAATCGGCCTGGGTGGGCTGAAAGCGGACGATGGATGGTCCGCAGGAAAGTGATAAAAAGAAAACCGTTGCGCCAAACAATAGTTTCAAAAATAGTTCGCGGCGAGGCGTGAGCATGAATTTTCTCATGGGTGGCTGCATCAAAGATTTCATAGGCGCTGAGCGTTTCCAAACGCAGAATAAAATTCTGCAAGCCTTTCGCCCACAAAATTGAAGTCCCACAAAAAAAGCTTTTTACTTCTGTGGGATTTCCACTTTTGTGGACGGAGTTTAAGGCTGCTTGAAGAGCTTCGATTTTCAACTTGTCTGAAAATCGGTGCAGATATTCACCGTTCAGGAAATCGTGCGCCACTGCTACAACTTAAGGTTGGCTGTAAACCGGCTGGCGCTACCCAAATTGCCGAACTCAGTATACGAAAAATCCAGGTTCAAATTAAAGACTTTCAGCGGCAGGGCCACGCCCGCACCGAAGGTGAAGGTTTCTTCGTCGACATTGGTGCGATAGCCGCCGCGCAGCGCCAGCGCATTGCGCCACCAATATTCCGCGCCGAGATTGAGATTTTCGGCATTGTCGTTGGGATGATTGAGTTGCAGCGCCGTCGTGACTTTGTGCTCCGCCTGGTTGACGATTTCCGTGGCAAAGCCGATGCGGAAAATCGTGGGCGGCGCAAAATCTTGAAAGCTGCTGGTCTGTGAGCCGTCGCGAAAATAGAGCGTGCCCGAGGGCTTGATATTCGTGCCAAAATTCGACACCGAGATGGCAAAGCGCGAGGTGCCAAAGCCGGTCCAATAATACGTGCCGAAATCAACGAACACATTGCGCGCGTGCAATTCGGCCAGTGTTTCATCGACATATTTGAGCGTCACGCCCATGCTGAAGCGATCGGTCATGCGCCGCGCGAATGAAAGCCCCACGGCAAGATCGCCGAACGAAACAAAGTTGCCGGTGCCGAGCGGCTGGTACACCGTGGTTTCCTCGAAATCATCCGTATGCAGCGCGGTCACGCTTATGCCCAGCGCGTTCAATTCACCCAGGCGATGAACATACCCGGCGAATTCATGCTTCACCTCCACCGGCCAGTTCACATGGGAGAAGATGAATTCGCTTTTGTTCATCTGCGCAATGCCCGCGGGATTCCAATACAACGCGGAGGCATCGTTTGCCAGCGCGACAAAAGCCTCGCCCATGCCCACGGCGCGGCCGCCCACACCGATTTTGAGAAATTGCGCCATGGCCGTGCCCGCGCGCTGATTGCCGAGAATGGGAATAAGCTGGGCGCGCGCGGCGGGAATGAAGATCACCAGCGCGAGCAAAGCTGCACCGGCGGCGACTCGTTTGTTGTATTTCAATTCAGTTGTCTTCATCAAAATTCTTTCTGTGATTTTCAGGCCCTGAAGATTCTGGTTCTGCAAAACAGCTTGGTTCCCGCGGGCTGAGCCTGTCGAAGCCCGCGTTCCCACTGGGTATTCACACAGTTTGAGTCAAGCTGCTGTGACTAGAACCTCATCACCAACCCCACTCGGACATTCCGTTGCGTCAAATATCTCGCCGGATTAAACGGAAACGGATCGAGCGGTGCCTGCGTGTCGGGATAAAATGGATCGTTCCAGCTCGTGGGCGTGGGATCGCCAAGCTCATACGCCTGTCCGGTTACCGGATTGATGATTTGTGAGTTTTTGCGATCGAACAAATTCACCACCTCGATTTGAAAGGTATAACTCAAACCCGCAAGCCGAAAATACTTTTCAAAATTCAAATTAACCCAAAACCAGGTTGCCGCCAGCTTACCGTAAGGATCATCTGATTCGCCGTTTTGATCCAAATCATCTTCATACTCGGGCCGGCCATTGAGCAAGGTGGTGCCGGTGAAGTAGTATGGCGTGTAACGCTTGCCCGCTTGCGCAAAGGCGCGCAAGTTGAGATTCCAGTTATCCGGAATTCTTACGCCGAAAACTTTCGGGCCTTCGCCTTTGTCGAGATTGAAATTCGCCACGGCGCTCACCTGCCAGGGACGATCCCAAATGAGATAATCTTCCGTAATCGGTTTTTCATTCAACGTGCCTTGCGCCACCAAAAACGCATCATCCGGCGAAGAACTTTTGCCGGTCGCGAGCGAATACGAACCGCTGATCGAGCCGGTGAGAAAATCGCCGGCGCGCTTGCGATATTCGACTTCGAGGCCGCGGCTGCGCGAATAATCGAGATTGAGATAGGTGGTGAAGGTTCGGCCTGAGAGCCGGCCGCTGCCGCGGAAATTCACCGTCGTGACATAATCGAAAATATCTTTGTAATAAGCCGTAACCGTGAACACGTCGTTTTCGGTGAATTTATGCCGCACGCCGAACTCGTAGGCCACGGTGGTTTCATAATCAAGATTGGGATTGCCGAATTTTTGAAAGGTTGACTTCGCGCTGTTCTCGCCCAGTTTGGCATAGACAAATTGCGGTTTCGGGCGCTTGGAAAAATGGCCGTAGGAGAAGAACAGCATTTGATTGTCGGTGATGGGATGCGAGATGCCCAGGCGCGGGCTGACGCGGCCGCGCCAACGCCGGCCGAAAAAACTATGCGTCTCGTTTTTGAATTGCTGCCGCGTGGCGTCACTGATCGTTACGACTTCGGGATTGTTGACGGCATCCTCCACGAATTTCCCGGGAAACCAATAATCGAAACGCAGCCCCAGGTTGGCAATCAAGCCTTTGAATTTGATTTGATCTTGCGCGTATATGCTGCCGTAAGCCGGATTGACGCGATAAATGTCGTTGTTCAAACCCAGGCCGCCGAACCAGGGCCGGAAGATGTCGATCATCTGCATCTCAGCGAATTGCGTTTCAAAGCCGGCCTTGAGCTTGTGCGTGTTGTCGGCGCTGTGGCGATTGAGATCGAATTTGAACGTGTATTCATCGACGTAATGATCGTGCCAGGTGGCTCCATTGCCGTAATCCCAAAAGCCGTCGCCGGGAAATACCGAAACGATGCTGCTATCCGCGTTATAAAAATAATCGATCGGCGTCGTGACAATGTCCTGCGGTTCTTCGTATTCCGTCCAATGCTTGCCGTTCACATCGCTGCGCAAATTCGTGAAAAAGCGCGAAAGTTTGATTTCATAGAATGTTTTCGTGTTCAGCGTATGCGTCCACGACAGCGCCACATTCTTGTTGAGATGGGTGAAGGTTTGAAAGTTATCGAGATTTTTTTCGAAATCGTAGGGATAGCCCGGGCTGGGTTCCACGTATTCCAGATTTGTTTGCAACGATTTTTCGTTTTGATTGATTGAAACCGATTGATTGCCGGAGATCATCAATTTGTGCGTCGGCGTGATTTTCCACGTCAACTTGAGCAAGCCCGACCAGTTGTTGTCCTGGCGTGGCGCGAACGTCTTGCCATGAAACGTTGAAGAATAGAGCTGGCGCGCGCTGGTGCGCAAATAGGTGTCGCTGGTCAAGGCATACAAATTGCCAAAAACGCTGAATGTGCCGGGCACGCGCAGACCTAACGCCGGTAAAATGAGATTGGTAACCGGCTCCGGGCCGCTCAGGCTGAACTCCGCAACATCGGTGCGAAAGCTGTGGCTGTTTTTTGTGCTGAATGTGCCGATGATCGGCGTGCCGGGATCGAAGCTGCCAAAATAATCGCGTTTGTAGGCCAGCGAACCGCGGTAAGTAGCGCCGCCTTCTTTCGTTCTGACGTTGATGATGCCGGACATGGCCTGGCC
>SZPB01000381.1 GCA_030263535.1 Cytophagia bacterium CHB2 | reverse complement strand
TTATCCTGACCCAGGTGGGGGAATTAAGTTGACCCTGGGTGGGGGAATTATCCTGGCCCTAAGGCAAGAAGGTGGGGGAATTGTCGTGGCCCCCGACATCAATCATTTCATAATTTCTGGTCAGGCTAACCGTCAGGGTGTCGAAGAAATAAAATTTGCAAAAGACCGGATCATAATTAATTCTAATCGTCGTCCATGACTCTCCCACCTCTGCAGGATATTTGAACAGCAACGTTTTGTAGAACAACGTATCGGTTGGCGAAACTCCTCCCAGCCAGTAAAGGCCGCAGGGGCCATTCCAATAGAGAAACTCAAAAGGAGGCCGCGCTCTGTTAAAGGGATAAAGCGGTGTAAGCGCCGAGGCTTCATAGGTTACACCATCGATGATTACAGGAACCTTGCGCGTGATCTCGGCTTTTAGCGTTTCTGGTGTGCTGGGCGTCCAAGCTTGATAGAACCAGTAAGTTCCCACATCCAAAGGCATGAGCTCTTCCTGGCCTGGCTCGCACACCAGTTCAGGTTCAGGCTCGGGTCCCGGCGCCGGCTCTGGCAAGGTGTTCATGCCGTGATCACAATACGACAAGAAGGCACAGAGCGAAATGATTCTGAAAAGATGACTATTCGCTTTCATGGAATTCATCTCCTTCAACGCGGGAATTTTGTTATAGGGTTGCGTGTGCTTAAAGAATCATTTCCCAAAACAAAAAGCCCCTTCACGCTCTCAATGAGCATAAAGGGGCCTTGAAATTTTTATGAAAAATTCTTCTTTGCTGGGCGGCGACAATCGGCACTGTCGTCAAGAGCTTCATCTCACCCCGGGTTCAAATTTTGACACAAGATGATAAGCCGGGGGGGGTAAAATGCAAGCAAAATCGTTACCCCGTTTTCGGGCTATCTCAATACCAGCATCTTCATTTCACTGCTGAAATCGCCGGCGATGAGGCGATAGATGTACACACCCGCGGTTACGGTTTCGCCCAAGTCATTGCGGCCATCCCAGCGCACGCGATAGGCGCCAGGCGCGCGTTCGCCGTCGACCAACGTGCCGTCGACCAACGTGCGCACAATTTGGCCCATGGCATTGTATACCACCAAACGCGTCGCCACACTCTCGCCGCGTGGTACATCAAACGAAATGAATGTTCCCGGATTGAACGGATTGGGGTAGTTCTGATAAAGACTGAATTGCTCCGGCAACGCAGCGATTTCATTTTCTGCCAGTTCATCGGCATTTGCTTTTGCCGTGCCCCAGGAGTTCGTTACGGAACCCGTGCCGCTCGAAGGCGTGGTGTAGCTGTGATTGCTGCCCGGCTCCCAGGTCACATTGCCGCTGCCGTCTTTCTTGATGAATTTGTATTGGATCGACGTGCTCGGCGGCAGATACACGTCAAAAACTTTCCAGGTGGGATAGCTCGAGGCCTCCAGCGGGCCGATGGCCTTGCCGGTGTCCCAGCCGCCCAATTGCGAGATGCTGCCGACAAGATAGATGTTTTCGCCCATGTTGGTGTAGGCATTATTCACGGTGAAATCTATCGGCACGTACGTCGTGTCAATCGACCAAACGGCATAACCGCGTGCGGGCGCAAACACCGAGACTCGGCCATCGCCCTGCACCGTGGCGGTTTCGCCCGAGCCGCTGGTGAGATTCTTCAACACTTGATTCGTCATGGGCGGCCAACCAGAAACATTGGCCGTCACCCACGTGCTTAGCGTGCTGGAGCTGTGATCATTCAACACCAAAATCGCGCCGGGTTTGTTGCTGCGATTGCCCTCGCGTCGTGCGATGAAAACGTCAGCAGTATTCGATGAGGGATAAGGATTGCCGATTTCGGTTAGGACTTCCATGCCGCCTTCAAGATAGCGTTTGCGAATGCCGATTAACTGGTTGATTTTGGTTTTTAATCCGCTCTCCGGGCCCGTGGTGTAACTGGAATTGCCGGCATCCACCTGCTGCACTTCGAAATAATGAGAGTAAAACACGCACGGCCGTCCTTGTGCGAACAAAATGAACGCATAGCCCATGTCACGATCCCGCGTCAGCCACTTGTCGTGTTCCTTGCCGGTGTCGTGATTTTCCAAAAACGTGACTACGCGATTGGCAGCAACGGCATTGCTTTGATCGCGAATCAATCCGGAGTGATTGAGCCACGCCATGTTGAAATTGGGCTCGGCATTGCACATGCGCTTGAGATCCTCACGCAACGGGAAATCAAACACCGAACAGGCCGCGCCGTTGTTGCTGATGGCATTGACCCAGTCTTTCAAACGGTATTTGTGCTGCGTCCAATATTCGCCCACGGCAAAGCGCTGCTGGCCGTTTTTGAGCGGCATGGCCACGAGCCAGTCGGCGATGAAGGCTTCTTGCATGCCGCGCACGAAATCGAGGCGATAGCCGTCAAAGCCCGCGGTGTTGGTGAGCCATTCGCCCCAATCCTGCAATCGCGGTTGCACGGTGCCGGTGTCAAAGGTGTTGAGATCCACACCAAAGAGCATCCAATTCGGGCGAATGGCATCCTCGCTGCCCTGATCCTGCAAGTAGTCGCTGTTATCCACCGGATGGAAACTGGCGTAGTTCCACGTCCACTGCGGCGCACCGCCGGAGTGCGTGGCGTAGGAGAAGCTTGTAAGGGCGCGGCATTGCAAGCCGGAATACTGATTGTTCCCGTTGTACCACACCGCGCGAATGCGATAGCCATTATCATCGCTCGCCCAATTCATGGTGCCGCTGTTGTCGTATTTGGGAATAATTTGAATGGTGATCGTTGCCGTGCTGCTCAACGTGACTTTGAATTCGTCCACATCGCCTTGTGAATCCGCATGGCCATAAACTGCGCGACCACTGCCGGGAAAGGTGTTGAATTGTCCGCCGCCGCCGTTGGGCTCGGACTCCCATACCGGACTCGTGCCCGGCCCCGCATCGTTCGCGCTGCCGGTCCAGGAAATGCGCAATTCATAGCCGCGGCTGGCAAACGTGTTCCAGTCAAGATTAAAGCCGCTGAGTTGAATGTAATAATCGCCCGCTGCGGCATTCGGCAGCACCCAGCGAATTTGCGAAGTGGGATAGCTGGGATAGTTTTCTTCTTCGATATAATTTTTCACCGGCGCATTGGATTCATAACTGCCGCCGTAAATGTGATTGAGCACGATGTCCGCGTAAACTTCCATGCCGCGATCGTGATATTCTTCGATCATGTCGAGCAATTCCTGTTTGCTGCCGAAGCGTGTTTCGGTGGAAGCGGGAATGCCGTCGCCGACGTTGCCTTTCTGCGAATATTCGCCGAGATCATAGTGATCATAAATGCCATAGCCCATGTCGTAAATGCTAAACGCGCCCTTGCTCGGCGGCGGCGTCCAAATCGCGGTGAAACCCGCGGCTTGCAACGCTGCGGCTTTGGCTTCGAGGCTGTCGTACCATGAGCCGTTGAGATTCGTGGCGTCAACCGGCACGTCCCAGTAGAACGCTTGCATCATAACATCATTTTGCGCTTGCGCCTGGCGCGAACCGATCGCAAGCAGCAAACACACCAACGTGAGGAAAACCGATAACTGCCTCTTCATCATCTTACACCTCCGCAAGAGTAGAGTGAGTAAATGTGATGCAGTGCTCTGTTGAAAGCGCTTCCAGATTGGGGCGAATTTTGAATTTTTATGCAGCACGAATTGGCGTGAGGAAAAAAACGCGCCATCCCTTATTGCAAGATTGCCAACCCATGCTCAGAGATTGCGTTTTTGTCTCAAAAAATTTTTCGGTAGTAATCAGGGGAAGTAACAGTTGCAGTGCGAGTTGAAAGCGCTTCCAGAGTGAATCAAAAATTAACCGCTTCGAAATACTCTAACGGCATCGATTCACATTTAAGTTAGTCGAAGCGGATAATTGTAAAACACTCAATCACAACAATCAAAAATTTATCAGTTCGCAACTCGAAGAATGAAACCCCAAATTGTTTTTGACCTTCCACCAAGAAAACTTTGGGTGCTGCATTAATGACAAAATCCCGTTATTGATGTAGAAGATCTTTTTCGTGGAATCCGGCTAGGTTGAGAGGCGTTGGGATTTTGCTGACGTTTAGGCAAATGAGCTCTGTGCAAACGTGCGCTTAAAATAATCGACCATAAAATGCTTGTCAAGACAAAATTTCGATTTTGAAAAATTTTGCGCCGCACCAACAAAATCAAACATTTTTTATTTTTGCCAAAAAAACAGAGAACTTTAACTTTTAATTTTCAACCACATAAAAGCAAAATCGAAAACAAAAAATGACGCGATGCAGAGGTTTGCTTTGCGAGCTTTAACCGCTTTGTCCCCTCTGTCTGAGATGAAAGCCCCTCTCACTTTTTAAATGATTTGGTTTTGAGGCAAGAGGGTTTTCAGTGATATGCACAAAACCGAAATCAACCTCATAGCGATTTGCAGACAAGTTGCCACGCTCGCATTCATTTTAAAAAAAAGATTGATGCTATTTGCTTCGCTGTTCAAGCCTAGGTGTAATTCAAAAGACCAGTCAAAAGTGTTTTCAAATAATCAGGGCTCTTTTGTCTGATAGAACCAAGCCCAAACTGATGAGAGCAGCCAACGACTCGCATGTCTGTTGCAGGAATGTTTTGACAACCTGGTATGCTGCTCAAAGAGCTTTAGCTTTCAGCCCGTCTGAAATCCGGTATATATTAAAATCCCGATTTCTTAATCTGTGAGATTTTGGCTTTTGCCCGCGAAGGCTCTTGAACTGTGATTTCTTTTTACAAGTCCCTCCACACACGCCAATCTTGATACCATTGTGGACAACGAAGTGACATTTCTTCCTCGCAAATTCTGTTGCCTCTCGAGATGGCAGATTTTTCTATCACTCAACCTAGCGGCTTCGCAACCTTACGCTTTCGAATTACTGCGAAGTAATTCTGTATACATGATTGGTATTGTCACATTCACACACTTGCGTTAATTGTTTGCGAAACAAGCAAAATGCTTTTCCACCGCGAATGGCATACGCTTTGCGTTCGGTGAGCGCCGCGAATTGCCTTCGCTGAAATGTGTTTATCAGGATGATAAAAATGTTATGGAGGACTTGCAAAACGTGTTGCAATTCGATTCGATTTTGTCAAAGACAACTGGCAAACGGCAACAGGAAAATCGGAGTAAGAAGCCGTTTGCCGGTTGCCGTTTATTTGCATGGAGTTTTATTGCTTTCCTCGTCGTCAGCGCTAGCGCGCATTTTTCCCCGCTCTCCGCTGGCACACTCACCATCGCTTGGGACGCAAACACCGAGTCGGACCTTGCCGGTTATCGCGTGTATTACAGTCTTGCCTCGCAAACCTACACCAAAGTCAATTCCAAAGATGTTGGCACAGATTTGCGTTGCGTCGTCGATAATTTGGAAGAAGGCAAGACCTACTATTTCGTGGTGACGGCTTATGACAGGGCCGGCAATGAGAGCAACTATTCCATCGAAGTTTCAGCCACGGTGACCGTCGTCGATCAAACGCCGCCGGCCATCACCCAGGTCCGCGCCGTCGACCGCACCACGGTAAGCATACAGTTCAGTGAGCCTGTCACCAAAAGCACGGCCGAGAACAAGAGCAATTACAGCATTGACAAGCAAATCGCAGTTGTAAGCGCCGCGTTGCAATCCGACAATCGCACCGTCATTCTCACCACTTCGGAGCACATCAACGGCGCCTATACGTTGTCTGTTCAAAATATCTCCGATGCTGCCACGCCGGCCAATATCATCAATCCTGCCATTTCTGTACAGTATACTCTGAGCGGCTTGGATTTAACTCCGCCGGCTCTCACTCAAGTCCGCGCTGTCGATCGTACCACGGTGAGCGTCGAGTTCAGTGAGCCGGTTGCAAAAACCACTGCCGAGAACAAAAGTAATTACAGCATCTCTCAACAAATTGTGATTGCGCGCGCCACCTTGCAGTCCGACAATCGCACGGTCATTCTCGAAACCTCGGAGCATAACAACGGCGTTTATACGCTAACGGTTCAAAACATTTCCGATGTTGCCACGCCGGCCAATGTCATCAATCCCGCCATTTCCGCGCCATATACGTTTAGCGGACTCGATCAAGCGCCGCCCATCGTCACCTATGCCGGCATCGTCGATCAAGCGACCGTCGAAGTCCGCTTCGATGAGCCGATCTCAGAGGCGAGCGCCTTGAAGGTCGAGAACTACGCCATCACCAATGGCATTACGATTACGAGCATCAGCTTGCACACCGACAGCCGCGGCGTGCATCTCAAAACCAGCAATCACCAGGACGGCGCGAGCTATCAGCTTACCGTGCGCAATATCGCCGATCAAGCCGAAACGCCGAATGTGATGGCCGCGCCGGCAGTGCTCGGCTACACCTATCGCGCGAACGACCGGCTGGCGCCGAAAGTTGTGGCGGTCAAACTACTCGACTTGACCACCTTGAGCGTAACCTTCGATGAGCGCGTGACAAAATCCTCCGCCGAGCAGATATCCAACTATGCCATTTCGGAAAATGTACTCGTTCAAACCGCGAAGCTCAATGCCGAGGCAATTGAGGTGATTTTGACGACTTCGGCGCATGCGTATGATCGTGATTACATCATCACGATCAGCGGCATCACCGACGTTTCCACCAACGCCAATGTGATGAGCAGCACTGAAGCACGCTATCGCCTGGACAGCCAGGGCGTTGATCGCGAGCCGCCGGTGGTGACTTATGTGGGCGCGAACGATGAAACGACGGTCGAAGTTCGTTTCAATGAGCCGGTGACGCAAGCCAGCGCCGAAAATCTTGCAAATTACAGCATCAACAAAGGCCTGAGCATCACCGGAGCAACCTTGCATTTCGACGGCCGTGGCGTGCATTTGAAAACCACGCCGCAAACCGACGGCGTCACTTATCAAGTCACCGTATTCGGCATCGCCGATCGCGCGCCGGAGCCGAACACCATGACAACGACCTCAACCTTGAGTTACACCTTTATCGCGAATGATCTCGATGCGCCGGCGCCGATTGCCGCAATTTTGGCGGCTGATTTGCTGGCCATCACCTTGATGTTCGACGAACAAGTCACGGCGGCT